>SVTU01000022.1 GCA_015063655.1 Oscillospiraceae bacterium | reverse complement strand
GCGGCAAGATCGGCATCATGTCGGCCGCACAGGCCATGCTGGATCGCTGACACAAGCATACAGGAAGGATACATAACCGCCAAAGGAGCATGCTATGCTGTTTTCTTCCCTCTCCTTCCTGTTTTTCTTCCTTCCGCTCACCTTTCTTCTGTACTTTACCGTACCTCGCGGATGGCGCAATGCCGTATTGCTTGCCGTCAGTCTGATCTTTTACGCCTTAGGCGAGCCCATATACGTCCTGCTGATGCTCGGCACGGTGCTTGCCGATTTCGCGCTTGGGCTGATCACGGCAAGGGCCAAGACGAGACAGACACGGATGCGTTGGCTTTGGACGGCCGTGGGACTGCACGTGTCCCTGCTCGTGCTGTTCAAATACGGTGCTTGGCTGGGACTGCCGAGCATCCCACTTCCCCTCGGTATTTCCTTTTATACCTTTCAGGGGCTTTCCTACGTCATTGACGTATACCGAGGCGATTGCCTGCCCGAGCGCAGTGCCGTTCGCTTTGGCACGTACGTCACGCTCTTTCCTCAGCTCGTCGCAGGCCCCATCGTACGATTCACCGAGGTCAACGAGGCCTTACAGCACCGCACCAACACCCTTCCCACCGTGGCAAGCGGATTGCGCACCTTTCTGTGCGGGCTTGGCAAAAAGGTATTGCTGGCCAACACCGCAGGGCAGATGTGGGACAGACTCCGCTCTCTCCCGCCCTCGGGTCATACCGTGCTGTCCGACACCCTCGCCATTGTGTTCTTTGCCTTTCAGATCTATTACGATTTTTCGGGCTACTCCGATATGGCGGTGGGGCTTGGCCGTTGCTTTGGCTTTTCCTTTCCGCAAAACTTCCGCTATCCCTACACCGCCATCAGCGTCACCGACTTCTGGCGGCGCTGGCACATCACACTGTCTGCCTTTTTCCGTGAATACGTGTATATCCCGCTTGGCGGCAACCGACATGGCAGATGGCGCATGGTGGGCAGTATGCTGGCCGTGTGGGTACTGACGGGGCTCTGGCACGGAGACACGCTCAATTTCCTTTTGTGGGGACTGTATTTCTTCCTTTTGCTTTTACTTGAAAAGCTGTTTCTCTTACGGCTTGCCGAGCATCTGCCCCTGTTTGTAAGACGTGCGACCACCTTTTTTGCCGTTCTCGTGGGCTGGGTGATCTTTGCCTCGGACGGAACGAACGGTCTTTCACTCTCCTGGGGACTGTCGTATATCGGCAGCATGCTTGGGCTTGGGGGCATACCGTTGCTGAATGCAGAGGGGCTGTATGAGCTTTCCCGCAATCTGCTTTTCCTTGCCGTGCTTGCCGTAGGGGCCACACCTCTTCCTTTGCGCCTGTGCCGTCGGCTCTCGCAAAAAAGGCCAAGGCTCGTAAGAGGAGCATCTCTTGCCCTTTGCTTTCCCCTCCTGCTGCTCTGCACGGCGTACCTTGTCAGCTCCTCGTATAACCCCTTTTTGTATTTTCGCTTTTAAGTATTTTATTTTTTCTTTGAGGTATATTCATGACGTCTCTTTTATGTCGCTTATTTATCAAGGACAATACCAACACACAAGACCCCAAGGTAAGGCGGGCATACGGCACGCTATCCAGCACGGTAGGCATATTGCTCAACCTGCTGCTCGCCGTGGGTAAGCTGATCGTGGGTGCGGTCAGCGGGGCGATCGCCATCACGGCAGATGCCGTTAACAATCTGTCGGACGCAGGCTCGCAGGTCGTCTCTCTTATCAGCTTCAAGATCAGTGCAAAGCCCGCCGACCGAGATCACCCCTTCGGGCACGCCCGCATGGAATACGTGTCCTCCATGATCGTGTCCTTCCTCGTTCTCAACGTGGGACTTGATCTTCTGATCGAATCGGTCAAGAAGGTGTTTTCGCCCGAGACGACCTCCTTTAACTGGTGGGTGGGCGGCGTGCTGGCCGCTTCCGTCCTCGTTAAGCTTTGGCTGGTGCTGTTCAACCGCCGTGTGGCCAAGCGCATCAACTCCACCGTGCTTCGTGCCACCGCCGCCGACAGCCTTTCGGATGCCATCGCCACGGCCGCTGTGCTTGCGGGCATGATCATCACACACCAAACAGGCTTTTCCACCGATGCCTATCTCGGCATTGCCGTATCCGTTGTCATTCTCATCTCGGGTATCAAGATTCTCATTGAAACAAAAAACCACATTCTGGGCGATGCCCCCGACCCCGAGATCGTAACAGGCATCCACCGCCTGACGGAGGAATACCCCGATATACTCGGCATTCACGATCTGGTAGTGCATAGCTACGGCCCCGGCAACACCATTGCCTCCTTCCATGCCGAGGTGGACGCCAAGGCGGATATCATCGCCATGCACGATATGATCGACACCGTGGAGAAGCGTATTGAAGCCGAGCTTTGCGTTCACGCCACCGTTCACATGGACCCCATCGTCACGGATGACGAGGAGGTCAATCAGCTCCGAGATCGCATCACGCAGAGCGTCAAGGCCATCGACGAGCGCTTGCGCATTCACGATTTTCGCTTCGTTCGGGGCATCACGCACTCCAATCTGATCTTTGACCTTGTGATCCCCTTTGAGGTCACCAAAGCCCCCGAGGAGATACGCAGGAAGGTCGAGCAAAGCGTCAAAGAGCTTGACGAAACATTTTTTACCGTTATGACCATTGACAGAGAGTAAAATCTGTTGTATAATAGATAGAGTAAAATCTGTTGTACTATATAGTCGTGGAGAGCCGAATACGCATGCCCTGCGGCTATAGGATAACAGAAAACCCGAAAGGAACATTCTACATGAAAAACATGATCAAGACCGCAGGGCTTTGCCTTGTGCTGCTGGCCCTTCTGCTTACCGTTGTCTCCTGCAAGTCAGGCCCCGCCAATGCCGAGGGCACGTGCGGAGACGATATTGACTGGAGCTATGATTCCGACGATAAGTCTCTCTCCCTCACAGGCTCGGGTGAGATGGCGGATTACGACAGCGCCACTGACGTGCCGTGGGCTTCCGTCATTGCTTACGTAGAGAGCATTGAGGTGGGCGAGGACATCAGCACCGTTTCCGACTATGCCTTCTACGGTGCATCCGCTTTGACCGAGGTTTCCCTGCCCGATTCTCTGGCCACCATCGGCGATTATGCCTTTGCCTTCTGCGGCAAGCTGGAAAACGCCGATCTTCCTACGTCGCTAACCGCCATCGGTGACAGTGCCTTTGAGGGCTGCCACAGCCTCAAGGCCGCCTTCGTGCCCGCCTCAGTCTCCTCTCTCGGCTCTCGTGCCTTTGCCCTTTGCTCCGGTGCCACCGAGGCCGCCATTCTCGGAGACGTGACCATCAAGGAACAGACCTTCTACTATTGCTCAGAGCTTGACAACCTGCTCCTGTCTCCCGCCATCGGCGAGGACGACGTGGACGAGACCGCCTTTGAAAAGGCAAGCGTAGATTTTGATGACGCCAAGTTTGCCTCATCCGCTACGGCGGCCGCCTCTGTCACCGTTCACTACGTGGACGAGAGCGGTGAAACGGTGTTTGAGGATGAGGTCAAGACCGATATTCCCTACAACGGCTCCTTCAGCATCGTTTCCCCCGTCAAGGAGGGCTATACGGCTGATAAGCTGACCGTAAGCGGTCACGTGTACGGAACCGACCTTTCGTACACCGTTACGTATACCAAGGATGCCGCAGAGGAGGAGGAGACCGAAGCCCCCGAGACCACCGAAAAGGAAAAGGAGCCTATCTCCACCACCACCGTTATCGGCATCGTCATTTTCGCTGTGGTCATGATCGCCATCGGCGTTGGTGCTTTTCTGCTCGTCCGTGCCGACAAGAAGGCAAAGGCGGCACACGGAACGGTTCGCAAAAACGATAAGAACGGAAAGAAAAAATAAAGATGAAAAGCTCATGTGAGATCACACTGCGTGTGTCCGAGGATATGCTGCGCCGCTTTCTGTACGTCAGCGAGCAGGAGAACCGCACACCCGCCAATCAGTTCAATTTTATGCTTCGCAATAATATCGCCTATTTCGAGCGCACCAAGGGCAAAATCCCCGAAGCGGCGTTGCGCAGTATCGATATTGCCGAGTATAAAAAAGAAGAACAATAAATTTTTCATAAAGGTGTTTACAAATGCTGCCGCTTCGTGTATAATGGTAGCGTAAGCACCCCATCGGTCCGTGAAACGGAAGAAACCGCATAAGCTGTGCAAACAGAGAATGCCGCCTTGGCTGAGAGCGGCGCATGCAACAGCGGCGGCTTGTGCACCGCGGAGACTGACGTACGCCTGCGTTAAAGGCATCGAGACGGCGTGTATCCCACGCCAAGCAGAGTGGAACCGCGGTAACACGCCTCTGTGCAAAGCACAGGCGTGTTACCGTTTATTTTTGTATGGAGGTATTCCTCATGAAGATCAATATGCACAGCATCAAGCAGGGCGTCAGCGTCCCGAGTAAGGAGCAGATACAGTCCTGCGTCAAAACGGCTTCCAAGGAGTTAAAGACAGCCATTGCCACCGTCAAGGACGACGTGCAGGCCGTGCGTGAGCGTGACCCTGCCGCACGAAGCAACGCCGAGGTGCTTTTGCTTTATCCCGGGGTTCATGCGCTCATGGCCTATCGCCTGGCACACAGACTCTACCAAAACGGCAAGTTTTTCCCCGCCCGAGCCATCAGCCAGCTGGCTCGCAACATCACGGGCATTGAGATCCACCCCGGTGCTACCATCGGCAAGGGGCTTGTGATCGACCACGGCATGGGCGTGGTGATCGGCGAGACCGCTGAGATCGGCGACGGCTGTACCATCTACCAGGGCGTTACACTGGGCGGTACGGGTAAGGACGTGGGCAAGCGTCACCCCACGCTTGGCAATCACGTTATGGTAGGAGCGGGTGCTAAGGTGCTTGGCCCCGTTGTCATCGGAGATAACTCCAAGGTCGCCGCAGGCGCCGTTCTTTTGCAGGACATTGCCGAAAACAGCACCGCCGTGGGCATTCCCGCCAAGGTCGTGCGCAAGGAGGGCATGCGTGTGGACGATCTCGACCAGATCCACATTCCTGACCCCATCGCTCAACAGATCAAGGCACTTGAGAGCAAGCTCTCGGCACTCGAAGAAGAGCTTGACGCTCTCAAAAAAGCAAAAAAATAAATGGAAATAGAAGGAAAAAACTATGCTACTGTATAATTCCCTAACGAGAAAAAGAGAAGAATTTGTTCCCAACGAGCCGGGAAAGGTCAGCATGTATACCTGCGGACCTACCGTGTATCACTTTGCCCATATCGGCAATCTCCGTAGCTATATCATGGAGGACGTCCTTGAAAAATACCTGCGCTATACGGGCTTAGACGTCACCCGTGTGATGAACATCACAGACGTCGGTCATCTGACGAGCGATGCCGACACGGGCGAGGACAAAATGCTCAAGGGTGCGAAGCGTGAGAAGAAGACCGTGATGGAGATCGCCAAGTTCTACACCGACGCCTTCTTTGCCGATTGTGAAAAGCTCAACATCAAGCGCCCCGACGTGGTAGCCCCAGCTACGGGCTGTATCGACAGCTTTATTGAGGTCATCACCTCTCTGCTTGACAAGGGCTATGCCTACGAGGCAGGCGGCAACATCTATTTTGATACCTCCAAGCTCTCCACCTACTACGTATTTAACGACTTCAACGAGGATGACCTCGCCGTTGGCGTACGTGAGGGCGTGGAAGCGGACGGCAACAAGAGAAATAAGGCCGATTTCGTGCTGTGGTTCACCAAGTCCAAGTTTGACGACCAAGAGCTGAAATGGGATAGCCCCTGGGGTGTTGGCTACCCCGGCTGGCATATCGAATGCTCCTGCATCAGCATGAAGCACCTGGGCGAATACCTCGATCTCCACTGCGGCGGCATCGACAACGCCTTCCCCCACCACACCAATGAGATCGCGCAGAGTGAGGCATACGTGGGGCATAAGTGGTGCAATTATTGGTTCCACGTCCACCACCTCAACACCACGGGTGGAAAGATGAGCAAGAGCAAGGGCGAATTTCTCACCGTATCTCTTCTGGAAAGCAAGGGCTACGATCCCTTGGTTTACCGTCTCTTCTGCCTGCAGTCCCACTACCGCAAATCCTTGGTATTCTCCTATGAGAATTTGGATAACACCGTCATCGCCTATAACAAGATCATTCAGAAGATCGTACCCATGCTTGACGCCGCCAAGAGCGAGAGCGTGGACGAGGCGGCCGCACAGGCCTTGCGAAAGGGCTTCTGCGATGCACTTGACAACGACCTCAATACCTCTCTTGCCGTTACCGCTCTGTACGACGTGCTGAAGGCCAAGACCAATGCCGCCACCAAGCTTGCACTCATTGCGGAATACGACACGGTGCTGGGGCTTGACCTGATCGCCCATGCCGAGGCGGAGAAAAAGAAGAAGGCCGCCCCCACGCTTGCCATTCCCGATGCCGACCCCGCCCTCGTATCTGAGGTCATGGCCCTCATCGAGGAGCGCAAGAATGCCAAGAAGGCCAAGGACTTTGCCACCGCCGACCGCATCCGCAACGAGCTTGCCGCCCGCGGTATCCTTCTCATCGATACCCCGCAGGGCACGACCTTTACGTTAGAGTCGTAATCACACAAAAAAAGCACCGCAGAAGCGTTTGCCTCTGCGGTGCTTTTTCGTATCGTAAAACGGACCTCACAGGATCTCCACAACCTCAACGCCGTTTTTCTCGGCATAGCGGCAGGTATAGGCCGTACCGCCCTCGGCGTTGGTGCAATAGGCCACGCACACGGCACTACCGTCCACAAGTCGGCGGTTTCGCTCATGCATACAGGTGGGGGTGTAGGTATCGGTCACGTATGATACACGGTCGGAACGCTCAAGAATATAGCGATACACCTGCACGTTGCGCTCCTGCCAGGTGCGTGCTTGGTCACGGCACGGCAGGATCAGCTCAAGGCGGATATGGGGGTATTTCTTCTTTTTATCCAGCACCTTCAGGGCCGCCAGCGTATCAAAGCCCAAGGCGCCACCCGTGCGGAAGGTGGTAATGCCACGTCCAACAAGAGCTTCGATGCATTCGTCAAGCTTGGAGGGAAGCTTCATCATATCCTCCGCCTCAATATTTCGGTGTCCCGTAAAGCAGCAAATCACCCTATCGCCCCCTTTCGCATATACTGTTCTTATTATACATCAAATATTGGCTTTTGAAAATATCCTTTTTGAATATTTTATAAAAAACAGTTGTATGTATGCCTTGCGCTATTCCCGTGTGCTTTGCTCTTGACGGATCATACCGCAAGGCGACCTCGGCCTTCTTTGCCAAATATAAGCCCGATCTTGTCGGGTGATCGGTCATATTTTTACCGCATGCAAGATAGAATAAAACAGATAAAGCCGAATTCGGAGGTTTGGACTATGAAAAAGAGTATCGTCTTTTCCTTTTGCTTCCTTTTGTTTTTTCTGACGGCCTCGTCTGCCGCGGCCTTTGCCGCCAGCGACAGCGTGAGCGATGCCCCCGTTTCCTGCGGGCTCTCGGTGCTTGCCGAGGAAAACGCCATGGCAATGGCAGGCATGCGAGGAAGCGATATTCGCTTTGATAGCGATGACTTTGCCAGAGCACTCAATCTGTCAAGCGTACGAAGCGTCACCGTTACCGAGCTCCCCCCAATTGAGGAAGGCGAGCTGACAGTGGGAACAACCGTGGTCAACAAGGGGCAGACCATCAGTGCCGCCTCGCTGTCCCTGCTTCGCTACCGTGCCAAGAATGATGGTGTCAGCACCTCGTCCTTCCGCTTCTCCCTGCCCTCGTCGGGCTATGACGTTCCCTGCCTGCTCTACCTGCTGGATGCGCCCAATCACGCCCCCACGCTGTCACACGTCTCCGAGCTATCGGTCAACGTCAGCACCCACAAGGGCGTTACGCTGTACGGCACACTTCCCGCCTACGATCCCGACGGCGATGCCTACCGCATTGAGATCGTCTCCTATCCCAAGGAGGGCCTTTTGCACCTGCTTGACCGTCAAACGGGAGCGTATACCTATACCCCGGGCAAGGGCTATACGGGCAAGGACAGCTTCACCTACGTGGCACGTGACCAATACGGCCATTACAGTGCCTCCCAGACCGTCAGCCTTGACGTACACAAGCCATCCACCTCGGCGGTCTATACGGATATGCTCGCCTCTCCCGACTACAACGCCGCTCTCTATATGACCGAAGCGGGCGTTATGAGCGGCACGCAGGTGGGAACCAATCTGTTTTTCTATCCGGAAGAGACGGTCAGCCGTGCGGAATTTGTGGTCATGGCCATGAATGCGCTTGGCATTCGTGATTTGCAGGAAGCAAGCACGACCGTCTTTGCCGATGACGGCGACATAGCCGACCGTGCCAAGCCCTATATTGCCACCGCCTACGAGCTTGGCTACGTCAAGGGCATCTTGCGTGACGGCGTGCTTTGCTTTGAGCCAAACCGCCCCATCACAAGGGCCGAGGCGGCCGTGGTAGTCTCACGCCTCGTCGACCTGGCCGCCCCGACCGTCACCCCCGCCTTTGCGGATGCCTCCGCCATTCCCGCCTACGCCGCCCCCGCCATGCATGCCCTGACCGACGTAGGAGCGTTCCGCACCGAAAACGGACAGCTCTCTCCCACGTCCGCCATGACAAGAGGCGACACCGCACGTCTCCTTTGCGACATGTGCCGTCTGTCGGAGCAGGATTGATCCCCTTTTCGCAGGGTCTGCCGACGAGTGACAGACCCTGCGAAAAATAAATGAAAAAACGAAGAAATGTTCTTGTATTCGTTGCTGTTTTATGATATACTATATATAATGGGATTTGTATATTTTCACAACGGTTGACGGAGGGTACGCCATGCTTTTACAGATAGACAGCGAATGGCACGGCTGTACCGTGCAGCAGGTGCTTCGTAGATATCTGGGGCTATCGTCGGGCATGCTCCGCCACGTCAAATATCTGGATCAGGGCATTCTGTGCAACGGTGAGCACGTCACCGTTCGCCACGTCCTGCAAGCAGGCGACGTGCTGTCGGTGCTGACCGAGGATAGGCAGGAGGAGCAAAAGGTTCGCCCCGTACAGCTCCCCCTCTCCATTCTCTATGAGGACAGCGAGGTGGTGGTGCCGGACAAGCCCGCCTTTATGCCAACGCACCCCTCGCACGATCACTATGACGACACCGTAGCCAATGCCCTGGCCTTTCGCTATGCGCCCTCCCCCTTTGTGTTTCGCCCCATCAACCGCCTTGACCGTAACACCAGCGGTGCGTTGCTGATCGCACGCAACCGCATGAGTGCCGCTTATCTATGCCGTGCCATGCAGGCGCACGAGATACGCAAGCAGTATATTGCCGTTCTTGACGGCGTTCTGCATCAGGACGAGGGTACGGTTGAAACGCATTTGCGCCGTACGGCGCAAAGCATCATCGTGCGTGAGGTCTGCTCCGCCGACGACGGCGACTACGCTCTGACGCACTTCCGTGTTTTGCGCCGAAGCGAAACGCATACGGTGGTGCTTGCCGAGCCCGTCACGGGGCGCACACATCAGCTCCGTGTGCATTTTGCCCATCTGGGCTGTCCCATCACGGGTGACGACCTGTACGGCACGCCAAGCCCTCTCATCGGCAGGCATGCGCTCCATGCCCAAACCCTCAGCTTTCCCCATCCCGTCACCCATGAGGTCATGACCCTTTCTGCTCCGCTCCATGCCGACATGGAACGGCTGATCGCACAATGCTTTGATACAAAGGACGGTTCCTTATGCACGATATGACCGCAAGGGCACACGCCCCCGCCGAGACAAGCGGCAAAAAACGGCTTCCCCGCTTTGCGTGGATCCTGTATGCCGTAACGGCGGCTTGTGCTGTGCTGATGCTATTGTTTTGGCTGTTTCCCGCCTTTTCGGATTTCTTCACCCGCCACATCGGCTCTGTTTTGCGTGCCGTGCTGGCGCACCTGACGTCATGGCTTCCCTTCTCCTTAGCGGAATATTTCATTTTGCTCTCTCCTGCCATTCTCGTTGGCACGGTACTCTTCATGGTGCGCCGCTATGCCGACAGCTGGCGAGACGTGGGCATTTGTCTGCTGACGCTTCTGTCCATTCTCGGGCTGTTCTTCTCCCTCTTTACGGTTGGCTTTGCCTCGGCATACCATGGTAGCACGCTTGACCAAAAGCTTCAGATGGAGCGGCGAGAGGTCAGCGCCGAGGAATTAAAGCAGACGGCTCTGATCCTCTCGGAGCAGCTCAATGCCGAGGCCGAGCAGGTCTCCTTTGAGTCGGGCGGCTTTTCTGTCATGCCCTACAGCCTGAACGAGATGAACACCGTCCTCAATGCGGCATATGATAAAGCATATGGGAAGTATGCTTTTCTTCAGCCCCTGCACAGCCGCACGAAGCCCGTTATGCTCTCGGAGCTGATGTCCTACACACACATCACGGGCGTATACGCCTTCTTCACGGGGGAGGCTAATCTCAACGTGGCGTTTCCCGACTACACGTTGCCCTACACCGCCGCTCACGAGCTGGCGCATCAGCGTGGCATTGCCCGTGAGGACGAGGCTAACTTCATGGCCTTCCTTGTGTGCATGGAGGCCGACGACCCCTACGTGCGCTACAGCGCATATCTTTCGCTCTACGAATATGTGGCAAGTGCTTTGTACAGTGCCAATCCTCAGTATTACACCGAGGTCAATGCCACCCTGCCCTTAGCGGTGCGCTTTGAGCTGAAGGCCTTTTCCGATTTCTTTGAAAAATACAACAAGTCCGTTGCGGCTGACGTATCCGAAACGGTAAACAATACCTTTTTGGTCATGCAGGGCACGGAGGGAACCAAAAGCTACGGCATGGTGGTTGACCTCGCCGTGGCCTTCTACCGCCCATCTATGACCTGACACAACGCTCACGATTGACAAGGGAGACCGTTATGAAAAAGCTGACGATTCGAGGAGGCATTCCCCTATACGGCGACGTATACATCGGGGGAATGAAAAACTCCGCCCTTCCCATTCTGTTTGCCACCATTCTCACCCGTGGCAAAAACATTCTCTATCAAATTCCCAAGGTCAGCGATATTGACCTTTCCCTGGAAATACTGTCCTTTTTAGGGGCTGTTATCGAGCCGCTTGACGACGGCGGACTGCTCATCGATACCTCGCCCATCGAGTTCCGTGATCTTCCCTTTGAGGTCTCGGGCAAGATAAGAGGCTCTATGTACCTCATCGGTGCCATGCTCGGCCGCTTTGGAGAGGCCAGCGTGGGCATGCCCGGGGGCTGTAACTTCGGCGGCAACCGCCCTATAGACTTACATATCAAGGGCTTTGAAGCCCTTGGCGCCCGTGTCAACTTCACCGAGGACAGTATGCTGCACACCGAGGCCCTTGACGGGCTTGTGGGCAATTCCATTTACCTTGACACCACCTCCGTGGGTGCCACCATCAACATCATGCTGGCCGCCACGGGTGCTATGGGTACCACCGTTATTGAAAATGCGGCAAGAGAGCCGCACATCGCCGACGTGGCCAATTTTCTCAATGCCGCAGGAGCGGATATTTCGGGTGCAGGCACCACCACCGTCAAGATCAGAGGCGGGAGGCCGCTCCATGCCTGCCGATACACCATTCTGCCCGATATGATCGAGGCAGGCACGTATATGCTGGCCGCCGCTACGGCAGGCGGATGCGTGACCGTGCATAATATCATCCCCAAGCACATGGAGACCGTCACCGCCAAGCTCCTGGAAACGGGCGTTAAGGTCAGCGTGACGGACAACAGCATTACCGTGGAGTCAGACGGCCGATACCGAGGCACCAATTTCAAGGCTCTGCCCTACCCCGGCTTCCCCACCGACATGCATCCCCAGTTCGGTGCTATGATGTGCTACGCCGAGGGCATCAGCACGCTCGTGGAGGGCGTGTTCCCCAAACGCTTCCGCTACACCGACGAGCTGACCAAAATGGGAGCGGACATCCACCGCACCGAGGAAAATACTGCCTTGATCTACGGCACGCCACGCCTGCGAGGGGCGAGCGTGCATGCCACCGACCTCAGGGCGGGCGCCGCCCTTGTGATCGCCGCCTTGGCGGCGGACGGCGTGACCGAGATCACGGGCGTGGAGTATATCGAAAGAGGCTATACGGACATTGCCCGCCATCTGCGTGAGCTTGGTGCCGCCATTGAGCTGACCGAGACATAAAAAAGCGTTGCGGCATCGGGTGCTCCCGTGCCGCAAGCGTCTGTTCTGTTATTCTCCGAAGGAAGCATCGATCTTCAAGGAAGCCAATGCGTTCTCATCAAAATAGGCCAGAGGATCGACCGCAAGGTCTGCCACCGTCATTTCAAAGTGCAAATGAGGCTCCTCGGCGATCTCCATGAGTGCCGTTTCTCCTACCGTACCCAGCATCTGTCCCGAACGGACCGTGCTTCCCTCGGTGATACCCGAGGCCAGCGTGGCCGACAGATTTTTATAGATGCTGTAGCTGTTTCCGCTGTGGCGAACGGCGATACATTGCCCCATAAGGGGATCCTCCCAAATACGGGATACCGTACCGCCTGCGGCGGCATAGACGGGCGCATTCTCCTGCGTAACAAGGTCAATACCCAAATGCACACGGTATTCCTCCAGTGTAGAGGAGTACACGTGCGTTTCCGCATCGTGCTTCTTTGACAATGTGCCGTTCACGGGCAGAATGAACGAGGGAAGCTCGTTTTCTACACGGGATACGTCCTTTTCGGGTGCTTTTGTCGTCTCCTCAGGCTGACTCGGCGCAGGCTTCTTGATCTCCTCCTGCTTGGTGGTGATCTCCTCACGGCTGTTCGGCTCTGCGTCAAGCTCGTTCTTCTTGGCTCGGTTGGTTGCCACCGTAGCGGCGATCACAATGACAAGAGCCGCCAAGATCACAGATCCCGTCATCACGGCAGAACGGCTGACCTTGGTGCTTTTCAGCTTTTTCCAAAAATTATTTTCACGTTTCATATCAGACATGTTTACCTCTCCTTTTGCGTGAATATCTGTTGTTATTGTGACCACTATTTTTTTCTTTATTCTGCTTTTTTATTTTTCATAAAGGATACATAATACAAAATGATGAAAAAAAACAATTCCTGCCCCCCCGAGGATGGAGCGGCCAAGGCGCACAAGCGTCGTGCTCTTACGGCTCTTGCCCTTGCGGCCGCCGTGGTGCTTCTGTGCGTTGCCACGGCCCTTGCCACCTTCCTTCTCACACGCCGCCGCTATAAAACCGAAGAGCCGACAGAGCCGCCGCCCGAGCTTGGTGAGCAGGTGGTTGACGCCACGTACGCCACCTACTCGTACGAGGACATGGCGATCGACCTCTACGACCTGGAGGCACGCTATCCCGATCTGTTGACGGTAGCCAGCGCAGGACGCTCGGCGGACGGACGGGAGCTGCTGTACGGCATGCTCGGCTCGCCCGACGCCTCCAAAAGCGTGATGATCAATGCGGGCATACACGGGCGCGAGTACCTAACCCCACTCCTTGTGATGCAGCAGCTGGAATACTATCTCAAAAACTACCGTGAACCGCTTGAGGACGGCAGTACCTATGAGGAGCTGTTTGAGGATATTCGCTTTTGCGTGCTTCCTATGATCAATCCCGATGGCATTATGCTGAGTCAGCAGGGCATTGAGGCCATTCGCTCCCCTGAGCTGAGACAGGGCATTCTGGATATCTTTAAAAAGGACGTAGCCAGCAGTCCCACGGTTGCCGCCTATGAGGACGACGTCAACGGCTATCTGGCGCTGTGGAAGGCAAACGCACGAGGCGTTGACCTCAACCGCAATTTTGGCATCGACGAATGGGGCAGCATCAAATCCCGCACCTATCCCAGCATGGAGTCCTACAAAGGGCCGTCTGCCAATTCCGAGCCTGAAACCAAGGCACTGATCGACTTGACCGAGCAGCTCACGGGGCTTACCTGCACCGTCACATACCATTCTCAAGGTGAAATCATCTATTGGGATTGCGGTCAGACGGGCGCTGTCCGAAGCAGACCGAGGCGCTCACCGCCATTGTCTCCCGTGTAACGGGCTATGAAAAGCAACAGACCTTCACCTTCCCCGATGCCACCTACAACGATTGGTGTACGCTCAAATTGGGTATTCCCTCCGTTAACGTAGAAACGGGCAAGGGCGTATGCCCCCTGCCCATCTCGGAGTACCCCCGTATTTTCGAGAAAAACGTCCTGCTGTGGCAGGAGCTTGCCAAGGCTATTTCATAAAGAAAAAAATGGACGAAGAATGGTTATCATTCCTCGTCCTTTTTCTATAAAACCCGGCATTCTCTTGCACACGCACGCTAAGTCTTAAGCTCCCCCAAGGGAAAAGGGCTGTCTCAAACGTAACGTTGAGACAGCCCTCTTCGGTTAATCCTTTTTGATATGCACGTCGAGCTGATCGTAGGGAATTTCAATGCCATTTTGGTCAAATTCCTTCTTTACAGACTCCGTAAGATCAAAATATACCGTCCAATAATCCTCGCTCTTGACCCAAGCGCGGGCTTTAATCTGAATGCTGGAGGCTCCGTGAGCCGCCATTCTGA
>SVTU01000021.1 GCA_015063655.1 Oscillospiraceae bacterium | reverse complement strand
CAGCCTCAAGTACGGCACAGAGGGCATTATGCACGGCTTTAACAGCATCATGCTCAAGGACGAGAACGGTGAGCCTGCCCCCGTGTACTCGGTAGCAAGCGGCTTGGATTATCCTTCCTCGGGCCCCGAGCATGCCTTCCTGCACGACCTTGGCCGTGTGAAATACGACGTGATCAACGACGAAGAGACCATCGACGCCTTCTTCCGTCTGTCCCGCATGGAGGGCATCATTCCCGCCATCGAGAGCGCACACGCCGTGGCCTACGGCATCAAGCTTGCCAAGACCATGAAGAAGGGTTCTGTTCTCATCAACCTCTCGGGCAGAGGCGATAAGGATATGGACTATATTATTGAGCATTACGGTATTCGCTAAAATGAAGGAAATCAAGGAGCGGGTGACCCACATGGGTCACCCGCTCCTTGATTTTATAAGCAATCCTTTACCTGCCAAAGGCTATGCACTCGGTAGGTAACGGCAAGCTCGGGATAATAGTCTCCGTCATCGATGAGAATGCCGTCCATACCCGCATTCGCCCCTGCCAGCACGTCAATGTCACGGTCGCCGATCATCACGCAGGTGCGGGGATCCAAGCCGTGTCTGTTCAATAGCACCAAAAGGGCATCGGGTGCGGGCTTGCGGGGATAGCTCTTATCCCCCAACATATAATCCTCAAAATAGCCGTGAATACCCCAACGCTTGGCGTTGTGCAGCACCACGTCGCCGCTGTGCGAATAGACGTAGGACTTGCCGCCCCTCTCCCGAATATAGGTCAACAGTTCGGTCACACCGTCAAGTGGCACAGCCTCGGTGCGCAAAAGCTCCTCGTACAGAAGCTTAAATTCCGCATACGCCCTGTCTCGGTGCTCCCCGAAATCCAGGGTGTTAAACAAATGCACCGTGCTGTATTTTTTCAGCAGATAGTAGATCTGCTCCTCATCGGCAGGCACGCCGTAGCGGTCGGCCGTGATCTTGGCAGCCTTGGTAAAGGCAGGGTAGCTATCCGACAGCGTCCCGTCAAAATCAAAAATAAAATGCTCGTATTTCAGCATAGTCCTCTCTCCTTGCTCCGGTTCTGTAAAGCATCACGCTTTGCTTCATTATATCACAACCTCCCGCCATGCGCAAGAGGCAATCGCCCTTCAATTCGAAAATTCATGCTGCTTGAGGTAGTCGATAAAGGCACGCAGGCTCTTGGACATCCATTTATTCTTATGATAGATCAGCTGCTTCCAAATATCCACCTTCACGTCACACACGTCAAGATAGCACAAAACGCCCTCCTCGATCAGCCTTTTGGTCACAAAGTCGGGCAAAAAGGAGATCATATCGCTCTCGGCCAAAAGATGCGTGATCATATCCGTTCTTCCGATCTCCAAAACGGGCGTGATCTCCAGGGATTTTTTGGCCAGCTCCTTATCAAACACACGGCGGTAGCCCTGCCCGTATTCGGTCAGAATAAACGGCTCGCCCGCAATGTCCGCCACCTTGATGCCTCGCTTGCCCGCCCATTTCGATTTGGCATTCGTAACGAAATGCATCGAAAGCGGGTCTTCCTTGGCAATGATATAATCCTTGCGATAGGAATGGCTATCCAGCGTGATGATCGCATCGGCCTCGTTGTGGTCAAGCATATCGAACATGACCGAGGTGTCCGCCGTGGTAAACTGAATGGAGATTTTGGGGTATTTCTGGTGAAACGCAATGTAATGGGCGTATATCAGCTCCTCGCAGACCGAATCGGGGGTCACGATGTGAATGTGCCCGTTGCACGCCTCCTCCTTCGTTAAATTCTCCTTAAAATCGTCGGTCAGCGCACGGATTCTATGCGCATAGGACACAAGCTCCCGCCCACGCTCGGTCAGCGTGATGGTGTGATTGATGCGCTCAAACAGCAAACAGCCAAGCTCGTCCTCCAGCTGCTTGATCTGAAAGGAAACAGTGGACTGAGAATAGCCCAGCTGCTCCGCCGCTCTCGTAAAGCTCCCCTGCTCCGCCACGTGAATAAAGGTGATCAAATTCCGTAATTCCATACCGCTTCTCCATCATCGAAAATTTCGATAGCAAACATCAAAACCATTCGCTTGACTAATGCTTGGGACTATTATATAATAAAGCCATGCAAAAAACAAGTCCTTTTCAATATTTTTTTGAAAACGCTCAAAAAAAGATTCGGGACAGACCTTGGAGGTAGCACACCATGCAACAGGCACAAATATTCACCGTTATTGCCTTGGCCTTATACGCTGCGGCCATGACGGTCATCGGCTGTATCAGCTACGGCAGATCCAAAACGCTTGACGGCTTTTTGGTGGGCGGCCGCAAAATCGGCGCATGGTCAACGGCCTTTGCATACGGAAGTGCTTACTTTTCGGCGGTGGTATTTATCGGATATGCGGGTCAGCACGGTTGGAACATTGGCATCGGTGCGCTGTGGATCGGCATTGGAAACACGCTGATCGGCTGCCTTTTGTCCTGGCTTTTGTTTGCCAACCGCACCAGAAGAATGACCAAAAGGCTAAACGCAAGAACCATGCCCGATTACTTTGAGAAAAGATACGGCGCTAAGGGCATGAAGATACTGGCATCCGTCATCATCTTTGTATTCCTCGTTCCTTACTCTGCCGCCGTTTACAAGGGACTTGGCTCTCTGTTCAGTGCTGTCTTCCCGAGCATCCAAACTTGGGTGTGGATGCTCATCATTGCCTGCCTGACTGCCGTATATCTGGTGGCAGGCGGATACATCGCCACGGCATACACCAATCTTGTGCAGGGCGTGATCATGATCGTGGGTGTTGTTTGCTTGGTCATCGCCGTGTTGTCTCACAGTGCGGTGGGCGGTATAACGGGGCTTATGGAAAATCTCAGAAGCTTTGAGCCGCTTCCGAACGACCCCAATCCCACAACAGGCACTCAACTAACCAGCATATTCGGAGGCTCGGCCTTCAAATTTCTTTGCTTCAATATCATGCTGACAAGCTTTGGCACGTGGGGACTTCCTCAAATGATCGGCAAATTCTACGCCATCAAGGATAAGGCAGCCATCAAGCGAGGAACCGTGATTTCCACCATCTTTTGCCTTGTAATTGGCTGCGGTGCTTATTTGGTGGGCAGCACGTCTCGCCTGATTCTCGGCGGTCAGCTCCCCGAGGGCGGCATTGACTCGGTCATTCCCGCTGTCCTGATGAAGGTGCTTAGCGGCGGCACCTTGGGTCTGCTTTTGCTCGCTCTCATCATGATCCTTCTGCTCTCGGCCTCCATGTCTACCCTTGAGGCGGTCGTTCTGACCTCAGCGTCTGCCGTGGCAGTCGATCTGATTCCCTCCGTCAGCAAGCACAAGATCCCCCAACAAAAGCAAATGCTTCTGACAAGGCTGCTCTGTCTGACCTTTATTGTCTGCTCCTTCGTCTTCGCTACGCAGAACATTCCGATCATCGTAAGCCTGATGTCCTTCTCTTGGGGTATCGTATCGGGCTGCTTCATCGGCCCGTACCTCTGGGGGCTGTTCTCCAAGAGGATCACCAAGATCGGGGCTTATGCGGGTATCCTTTCGGGGCTTTTGACCGTGGGCGGTGCCACGCTTGTTATTTCGCTGAGCTCGGGCTTTGCCGCAGCGGCAGCCAAGTCCCCCGAGATGGGCGTGATCGCCATGGCCGTTTCCTCGGTCGTCGTTCCCGTTGTCAGCCTTCTGACCAAGAACAAGGCAACCGAGCAGGAGCGCATCAACACACTCTTTGAGGATTGCCGAAAGGAAGATTAACTTTTTTTCAAAAAGCTCTTGACTTTACCGCTTTAACGTGATATAATGCCTACATCACAAATGCGAAGAGCAGAAACCAGTAGGTGGGAAAGAACCTGGAGAGAGTTGCCGTTCGGTGCGAGGCAATGGGGGCGTCCTTCTCGAATTCATTCTGTTAGCAGTGCACTGAATCGGAGAGATCCGTAGTAGGATGCAACGGGCGTTCCCGTTACAGAACTAAGGTATTTTTCGTACCTGATAAGGCAGGCGCCGCAAGGCGTCGGCAAACTGAGGTGGTACCACGGGATCGTCAATCTCGTCCTCTGTATTCCTTTTGGAATGCAGAGGACTTTTTGTTCCTTCCCCGTTACATACATTTTTTATGGAAACTATAGAAAAGAGGTAATACATCATGTCCATGAATTTCCACAGAAAGCTCCCCATCCCCCAGGAGGTCAAGCAGGAATACGCCTTGACCGAGCGCATGAAGCAAATCAAGGCTGCCCGTGACGAAAGCATCCGTGCCGTATTTGACGGAAGCTCGGATAAATTTATTCTGATCATCGGCCCTTGCTCTGCCGACCACAGCGAGCCTGTGCTTGACTATATCTCCCGTCTGCGCCGCATTGAGGAGCAGGTGTCCGATAAGATCATCATCATTCCCCGTATCTATACCAACAAGCCCCGCACCACGGGGCAGGGCTACAAGGGCATGCTCCATCAGCCCGACCCCGATGAAAAGCCCGATATGTACAAGGGCATCGTTGCCATCCGTGAGCTTCACCTGGCCGCCCTGCGCGACTACGATTTCTCCTGCGCGGACGAAATGCTCTACCCCGCCAATTACCGCTATCTCTCCGACCTGCTCTCCTACGTTGCCATCGGCGCACGCTCGGTAGAAAACCAGGAGCACAGGCTGGTATCCAGCGGCATCGAAGCCCCCGTTGGCATGAAGAATCCCACGGGTGGTGACCTCAGTGTTATGATGAACGCCATCGTGGCGGCGCAGTCTAGCCACACCTTCATTTACCGTGGCTGGGAGGTCACCAGCGATGGCAACCCCTACACGCATGCCATTCTCCGAGGCTATATCGACTATGCGGGCAGAAGCGCATCCAACTACCACTATGAGGATCTGCTGCGTGTGGAGGAGCTGTATGAGAAATCCAAGCTGACCAATCCCTCCGTGATCGTGGATACCAACCACAATAACTCGGGCAAAAAGTACCTGGAGCAGGTACGCATTGCTAAGGATATCGTGCACAGCCGCAATCAAAATGCCGATATCAAGCGGCTTGTGAAGGGCTTGATGATCGAAAGCTACATTGAGGACGGTGCGCAGAGCATCGGCGAGCACGTATACGGCAAATCCATCACCGACCCCTGCCTTGGCTGGGAAAAGACCGAGCGTCTTATTCTCGACCTTGCCGAAAAGCTGTAAAAGCTCTTGCAGCAAGGGTGTGGCAAAAAACCGCCACACCCTTGCTTTTTTAACGTCCTAAAAGTGGCAAAAAGGTTGCATGATACCCCAAAATATGCTATAATGTACGTAATACGTCTGCATAGGCCTGCTTAGCGCACGCAAGCAGACAAAACCACCCGCACACAGGAGGAGACACATGAAGCAAACGTTCAAGGCCGCATGTATAGACACGCTCCCCGTGCTGACGGGCTATCTTGTGCTTGGCTTTGGCTTTGGCATGATACTACGGTCCGCAGGCTACGGCATACTGCTGGCATTCTTGATGAGCCTTTTGATCTATGCGGGCTCGATGCAGTACGTTGCCGTGGGGCTTCTTTCGGGCGGAGCGTCGCTCATCACGGTAGCCCTGACCACCCTCATGGTCAATGCCAGACACCTGTTTTACGGTATATCCATGCTGGAGCCTTACAAGGGGACGGGCAAGAAAAAGCCGTATCTGATCTTTGCCCTCACCGACGAGACCTATTCCCTGCTATGCACAGACAATCCCGCCATTCCCCCCGAGCAGAAAAATCATTACCGCCTTTTCGTCTCTCTGCTCAACCACCTCTATTGGGTGTCGGGCTCGGTGGCGGGTGCTGTGGCAGGCACGCTGATCCCCTTTAACAGCGAGGGGATCGACTTTGCCCTCACAGCTCTCTTTCTCACCATTTTCCTTGAGCAATGGCTGAGCAACAAGCGGCACACGCCCGCCGTCATCGGCGTGGCAGTCTCGCTTCTCTGCCTGCTCCTATTCGGCAGTGAGCATTTTTTGATCCCCGCCATGCTGATCATGACTCTCCTGCTCTGCCTGTACCGAGAGGAGGCGCAGCATGACTGATTGGCGCACCCTTGGCACGGTTGCCGTTATCGCCCTGATCACGGCTCTGCTGCGCTTTCTGCCATTTTGGATCTTCCGTAACAGCGAGAGGATCCCGAGAATCGTGAAAAAATTAAGCAAGCTGTTGCCCTTTGCGGTGATGGGCATGCTGGTCGTCTACTGCGTAAGGGGCTTGCACTTTGCCTCACTTTCAGGCTTTTTACCCACGCTCATCGCATGTGCTGTGGTCGGTGTGCTGTACGTCTGGCGCCGCAACACCCTGCTGAGCATCCTATGCGGCACGCTCTGCTATATGCTGTTGGTTCAGCTTGTATTCTAAGATCATAGAAAAAAACAAAAAAGGAAAAGAGTTTCAATGACAGATAAAAAAGAAATGCTCGGCTCTGCCCCCATAGGCAGACTTCTGTTTCGGCTTGCATTGCCCACCGTGGTGGCACAGCTGATCAACATGCTCTATAATATCGTTGACCGTATCTTTATCGGACATATGCCGCAGGTAGGCGACCTGGCACTCACGGGCGTGGGCGTGTGCATGCCCCTCATTATGATCGTGTCCGCCTTTGCCGCCCTCGTAAGCTCGGGCGGTGCGCCCAGAGCCTCCATCTATATGGGCAAGGGCGATATGACACGTGCCGAAAAAACGCTTGGCGCATGCTTTGGCCTGCAGGTCATACTGTCTGCTATCCTAACGGCCGTATTGCTGCTTTGGAACGAGAAGCTACTCCTCGCCTTCGGTGCCAGTGAGAATACCATCTCGTACGCCACGGACTACATGAGCATTTACGCCCTCGGCACGGTCCTCGTACAGCTGACGTTGGGGCTGAATGCCTTTATCACCGCACAGGGCTTTTCGGGGACCGCCATGATCTCGGTAACGGTGGGGGCGATCTCCAATATGATCCTCGACCCGATCTTTATATACGGTCTTGACATGGGTGTGAAGGGAGCGGCTCTTGCCACGGTGCTTTCTCAGGCTCTCTCCTGCGTATGGGTGCTGAGCTTCCTGTGCGGAAAAAGGACGGTGCTCAAGCTCAGGCTTCGGCATTGTCTCCCCACCCCGCGCATCGTGTTGCCCTGCCTCGCACTCGGCACGGCCACCTTCATCATGCAGGCAAGCGAGAGCGTGATCTCGGTTTGCTTCAACGCCTCTCTGCTCCGCTACGGTGGAGATATTGCCGTGGGTGCTATGACCATCCTGACAAGCGTGATGCAGTTCGCCATGCTCCCCGCTCAGGGCATCGCCCAGGGCGCACAGCCGATCTTAAGCTATAACTACGGAGCGGGCAATGCGGAGCGTGTGAAGCGCACGTATGCGCTCCTGCTCAAAACCTGCCTCCTCTACTCGGCATCCATCTGGACGGCCGTCATGCTGTTTCCCACGGCCTTCGTTGCCATCTTCACACCCGATGCCGATCTCATTGCCTTTGCCTCACGTGCACTGCGCATCTACTTTGGCGGTATGCTGTTGTTCGGTATTCAGATCGCCTGCCAGATGACCTTCGTCTCACTCGGCAAGGCGGCCTCCTCTGTCAGTGTGGCGGTGGTGCGCAAGTTCGTGCTTCTCCTGCCCCTCATTTTCCTCATGCCACACCTTGTGAGCGACCCGACGCTCGGCGTATACTGTGCCGAGCCGATCGCCGACGTTCTTGCCGTTACCTTTACGGCCATACTGTTTTTCTTCCAATTCAAAAAGGCACTGCGTGCCATTGAAAAGCCCCAACATCCCCCCATCAGAGAGGAGTGAGCCTATGACACATCAGGAAATACAGCACCTGCTGGAGCAGCAGCGTGCCTATTTCAGAAGCGGTGCCACCCTGCCCGTCGCCTTTCGCATCCAACAGCTCAAAAGGCTGTATGCATCGGTCAAACGGCATGAGGCAAGCATTGCCGAGGCCCTGCAAAGCGACCTTGGTAAAAGCCGCTACGAGGGCTTTATGTGTGAGAGCGGCCTTGTGCTGACCGAGCTTTCCTATATGATCAGGCACACAAAGCGTTTTTCCCGCAAGCATGCCGTGCGCACCCCCTTGGCTCAGTTCCCTGCCCGCAGCTACAGACAGCCTGTGCCATACGGATGCACGCTGATCATGAGCCCCTGGAATTATCCCCTGCTGCTCACGCTGGAGCCGTTGACGGATGCCATTGCCGCGGGCAACACCGCCATCGTCAAGCCGAGTGCCTATGCCCCCGCCACAGCCAAGATCGTGGAGCAGATCATCAAGGAGTGCTTCCCGCCCGAATACGTAGCGGTGGTCACGGGCGGCCGAGCCGAAAACACCGCTCTGCTTGAGCAGACGTTCGACCTTGTATTTTTCACGGGCAGCCAGACCGTGGGCAAGGAGGTGCTTCGCCGCACCGCCGAGCATCTGACCCCTGCCGTGCTGGAGCTTGGCGGAAAAAGTCCCTGCATCGTTGAGGCAAGTGCCAACATTCCCCTTGCCGCCAAGCGCATCGTTTTTGGAAAATTTCTCAACTGCGGACAGACCTGCGTTGCCCCCGACTACGTTCTTTGCGAGCGATCGGCCAAGGACGCCCTGCTCAGAGCGATCACAGACGAGATCCGAAAGCAGTACGGAGACGACCCACTCGCCAATGCACACTACGGCAAGATCATCAACGAAAAGCATTTTGCACGCCTTTGCGGGCTGATCGATCGGGATAAGGTCGTCTGCGGCGGCAACGTCAACGCCGACGCCCGCCAGATTGCCCCCACCGTGATGGACGGCGTTACCTATGACGATGCCGTGATGGGTGAGGAGATCTTCGGTCCGATCCTGCCGATCCTCACCTATGACGATTTTGATGCAGTGGTGAACAACCTGAAGACCAAGGAAAAGCCCCTGGCTCTCTATCTCTTTACAAGCAACCGAAAGCACGTACAAAAAGTGAACACCGAGCTGTCCTTTGGCGGCGGCTGTATCAACGACGTGATCATTCACCTGGCCACAAGCCGCATGGGCTTTGGCGGTGTGGGGGAGAGCGGTATGGGCGCATACCACGGCAGGGACGGCTTCGAGGCCTTCTCCCACAGCAAGTCTATGGTGAGCAAGAGCACTTGGCTTGATCTGCCCATGCGCTATCAGCCCTACATAAGCAAGCTGTATGAAAGGCTTATTCGGCTGTTTCTGCGCTGAGCACCCCTCTCCCTTTTTCCTCAATATGTCAAAAAAATCAATATATATTTGAAAGGAACGGTTTTCTATGAACAAGCTGGACGAAAGGTACGAAGCGTTATTTACCCCCTGGCGGATCGGCAACGTGGAGATCAAAAACCGAATTGTGATGTGTCCCATGGGCGGCACCTCGCTCTTCGGCTGGTTTGAGCTGACGGGCTGTCATTTTGACAAGGAGGCCGCCAAGCTCTTTTTGGAAAGAGCAAACAACAACGTCGGTCTTATTATCCCCGGCATCGCCCCTCTGCGTGACACGTTTTGGGGCAAATGGCTCTGGCAGAACGAAAAGATGTTTGAGGAGCTGAAGGTCTTTATGGACGAGATCCATAAAACGGGTGCTAAACTCTTCATTCAGCTCACAGCAGGCATGGGCCGCTCCTGGGCGATCACCGAGCTTGTTGCGCCCCTGCACAAAAACAAGGTCACCCGCACCCTGCTGAAGCCCATTTTGGACACGAGCCACGAGCTTGCCTCTCCCTCTCCTCAGCCCTCTCGCTGGGCACATGACATCGAATGCCCCGAAATGACGGTGGAGCAGATCCATGAGATCATCGAGGCGTTTGCTAAGACCGCCAAGCTCTGCCGTGATGCAGGCGTTGACGGCGTGGAGGTCCACGCCGTGCATGAGGGCTATCTGCTGGATCAGTTCTCCATGGAATTCTTCAACAAGCGTACCGACGAGTACGGCGGAAGCTTTGAAAACCGCTACCGCTTTGCCACCGAGGTGGTAAAGGCCATCAAGGCAGCGTGCGGAAGCGACTATCCCGTATCTCTCCGCTACTCCGTTGAGTCCAAGATGAAGGGCTTTTGCGAGGGCGCTATGCCGGGCGAGGTCTACACCGAGGTAGGCCGCTCCATGGCGGAATCCGAAAAGGCCGCCCGCTATCTGCAAGAGGCGGGCTACGATATGCTCAACGCCGACAACGGCACGTACGACTCCTGGTATTGGGCGCATCCGCCGATGTATATGCCCGAAAGCTGTAACCTTGAGGATGTGGCCCATATCAAGCAGTTTGTGGATATTCCCGTGGTATGTGCGGGACGAATGGATATGGAAACGGGTGCTAAGGCCGTGGCCGAGGGCAGGATCGACGCCGTTGGCGTTGCCCGCCAATTCCTCGTTGACCCCGCATGGGTCACCAAGCTCCTTGAGGACAGATTGGAGGACATCAAGCCCTGCATCTGCTGCCACAGCGGCTGCTTCAACTTCTCCTCCTCCAAGGGACATGCCAACACGCAGGATCTCACCGATACGATGGGGCTTGCCCGCTGTGCGCTCAATCCCGAAACCATGCAGTCGAAGAAGTATTACATCGAGCCCGCCAAAAAGCAGAAGCGCATCGCCGTCATCGGCGGCGGCATCGGCGGCATGGAGGCCGCTATCGTGTGCGCCAAGCGAGGTCATAGCGTAACGCTCTATGAAAAATCCGACAAGCTCGGTGGCGTGTTCCTTGCGGCAGCCGCTCCCTCCTTTAAGGAAAAGGACAGAGCCTTGATCGCATGGTACATCCGAGAGCTTAGCAAGCACCCTATCACCGTCAAGCTGAATACCGAAATCAAGGATATCTCCGCCCTCGAGGCCGATGAGATCATCGTGGCAACGGGTGCTGTGGCACGAACCATTCCCGTCAAGGGCGCAGACACCGCCACCGAGGCTGTGGATTACCTGCTCGGCAACAAGACCGTTGGTGAGAACGTGGCCGTCATCGGCGGCGGACTGACGGGCTGTGAGATCGCCTACGATCTCTACCTGCAGGGCAAAAAGCCCGTCATCGTGGAGCTGCAGGACGACCTCATCACCACCAAGGGCATTTGCCTGGCCAATACCAGCTTCCTGCGTGACTTCTTCAAGACCAACAAGGTCCCCGTCTATCTTGAGACCTCGCTCTCTGAAATCCAAAAGGACTGTGTCCTTTTGAAGGATAAGGAAGGAAACGCCTTTACCGTTAAGGCCGATTCCGTGATCCTCTCGGTGGGCTATCGCCCGTCCCCTCTTGCCGCCAAGGGCAAGCATATCCACGTGATCGGCGATGCCGATAAGGTCGGCAACCTCCGCACCGTTATTTGGGGTGCTTGGAGCGTTTGCATGAAGCTATAAAGGAGAATGAATATGATACTAACAAAAGAACAACAGGCGATCCTTGACGGTGCGCAGGGAGAAACGCTTGCCAAGGTCATGAAAACGCTCGTGATGTACGGCGATGCGTTTGAGGCGGAAAAGCTCGTGCCGATCACTTCAAAGCACAATCACTTAGTGACCTCCTTTGGCCTTAAGGTCATGTCCCCCGTGTACGATCTGATGCAAAAGCTGTTGGATGCGGACGTATGCTCCGAGCAGACCTTCTCGGTCGACCCCCGTCCGCTCGATAAGAACGTCCCCGCCAACGCCCTGCAAAATCTTGTGTTTAACAAGTTTATGTATACCAAGCAGGATTTTTACGAGGATCAGCTCAAGAGGCTCGGTCTGATGGATCAAAACGCCTTCACCTGCACCTGCTACATGGACGAGGTCGGCAACAAGCCCAAGAAGGGTGACGTGCTGTCCTGGGCTGAGTCCAGCGCCGTGGTTTACGCCAACTCCGTGCTTGGCGCACGCTGCAACCGTAATTCGGGCATCATCGATATCATGGGCTCGATCGTGGGCTACGTGCCCTATTTCGGGCTTCTCACGGACGAGGGCAGAAAGGCCACCTGGGTCGTTAAGATCCAAACCACCAAAAAGCCCGAGGCACAGCTTCTCGGCTCTGCCATCGGCATGAAGGTGATGGAGGACGTCCCCTACGTGGTGGGGCTTGATACGTGGCTCGGCAACGAGCTGAATGACGCCGCTTGCGCCTACCTCAAGGATTTCGGTGCCGCCACCGCCTCCAACGGTGCCGTGGGGCTTTACCACATCGAGGGACTTACCCCCGAGGCCGTGGAGCTTGGCGAAAGCCTGATCGCCGAGGGAGCGAAGGAATACGTGATCGACGACGAGGAGCTGCAAAGAGTGAAGGACAGCTATCCCGTTATCTGGAAGAACCCCGATGCCGCCCCCAAGCTTTGCTTTGTGGGCTGTCCGCACCTCTCGCTTGAACAGCTGAAGACCTGGACGGTCAACGTGGAAAACGAGCTGAAGAAGAACGGCAAGAAGAAGGTGACGGTCAAGACCGTCTTCACCGCCGCCCCTGCCGTACTGCAGGCCTTTGAAAAGACGGAATATGCCGCTCGCCTGAAGGCAACGGGCGTCATCACCTCGTACATCTGCCCGCTGATGTATATGAACAACCCACTGTGTAAGAAGATGCCCGTTATCACGTCCTCTAATAAGCTCCGTACATACACGAGCGCACGCTATGACACAGACGAGGAGATCCTCAAAACGATCACGGGAGGTAAGAACAAATGAAACAGTTTCAAGGAAGAGTGGTAACCCCCGGGGAGGTGACCGCCGAGGCGGTCGTCACCAAGGAGGGCTTTAATACCCTGGCATCCTTCCAGATGGCTCTGCAGTTCGGCGACAAGGAGGTCAAGTGCGGCGACCAGAGCAATCAGGAGCTTTACGGCAAGCCCCTGATCGGCAAGGCCCTTTGCCTGCCGCAAACCATTGGCTCGACCACGGGTGGTCTTGTGCTGTATTGCGCCTGTGCCATGGAAAAGAATCCCGCCTGCATGCTGTTTGCCAACCATATCGATTCACTGGCAGCGGCCGGAGCGGTGTTGGCCGACGTATGGGTGGATGGCGTCACCATGCCCGTTGTAGACGGGCTTGGCGACGAATTCCTCAGCTACGTCCGGGACGGCATGACGATCACCGTTAAGGAAAACGGTGTCGTTGAGGTGGTATGACCGAAGGGCAGCAGCACGTATGCTTCGAGGTGACGTATGAGCGAAAAACGATTCGGAAAAAGTGAATGGCTGGCCCTTGTGCTGTTCGGCCTTGTCGGACAGATCGCCTGGTCAGTCGAAAACATGTATTTTAATCTGTTTGTCTTTGAGACAGTCTCCCCTTCTCTTTCCACCGTCACGCTGATGGTTCAGCTCAGCGGCATTGTGGCAACACTTGCCACGCTCGTGGCGGGAACGCTCTCCGACAAGATAGGAAACCGCAGGGGCTTTATCTCCTGGGGATACGTGATCTGGGGCGTGACCGTGGCGCTCTTCGGCTTTTTGTCCCCTGAGCTGACCGAAAGGCTTCTCGGCTGCGGAGCAGATAGGGCCATTCCCATCACGCTGTGCGCCGTTGTTGCGGCAGATTGCGTGATGACGCTCTTCGGCTCTACTGCCAACGATGCCTGCTTTAACGCATGGGTCACCGACAACACGGCAAGCGCATTTCGCGGCAAGGTGGAGGGCGTGCTCTCCATTTTGCCCCTTGCGGCCATGCTCATCGTGGCAGGTGGCTTTGGCATGATCGTGGACATGATCGGTTACTCCATGATGTTCCTCTGCCTCGGCATCATCATTTCTCTGTGCGGTGTATGCGGTATTCTGAGGCTGAAGGACAGTCCCGCGCTGGTGCGAAGCGGCCGCTTCTCGGATATACTCTACGGCTTTAAGCCAAGCGTGATACGGGGCAACGCACCTCTTTATCTCTCGCTTTGCCTGGTGCTTGTGTACGGCATCGCCTGCCAGATCTTCATGCCGTATCTCATCATCTATATGAAAACCTTCCTTTCGTTTACCGTGTTGGAGTACAGCATCGTATTCGGTGCCGCCATCATCCTTGGTGCAGCCGTCAATCTCTATCTGACAAGACTGTCCGACAGAAAGAATAAGCACACCATGCTGTACCTTGCCTCAGCCGTGTTTTCGATAGGGCTTTTCGGTATGTACTGGGCGAGAGGAATGAGCAAGACAGCCTGCCTCGTGACCTTTGGCGTTGCGGGCTTTGTGATGATCACGGGATATATTCTGATCTCGGCCCTTTGCGGATCCCTGGTAAGAGACTATACCCCCGTGGGCGAGGTGGGCAAGCTGCAGGGCATCCGCATGGTGTTCAGCGTTCTGATCCCCATGCTCGTAGGCCCCATGATCGGAAACGGGATCAATAAGGCAATGAACATCCCGTTGCCCGATTTGGCATCTGCCGACGTCATGACCACGCAGTATATCCCCGCCCCCGAGATCTTTTTGGCAGGAGCACTCTTCTCACTCCTCATGCTTGCCCTGATCCCCTGCCTTGCAAAAGCGGCAAAGAAAAAGGGCTAACGTTACACAGCTTACTTGGCAAAGCCAAATGCCTCATTTGCTACAGGACAAATATCATACAGGGAGATGCCCCGAGGGCATCTCCCTGTTTGTTTTGCCAAATGTGAAAGCTCGGGCGCATCAGACTATCTGCGTGATCAATCCAAAATATATGAATAGGCAGCTTGTGAAAAGAAAGAAATAGTCAAATTCCAATTGATAAAGCAGATAGCGATGGTAGTAATTGTGTAAAAAATATTGACACAAACGGCAAAACATGATATAATGATAAAAAATAACGCGGATAAAAGGAACCAGCTGACTGCAGAGGACATTGGTTCCTTTATGCTTTTTAGAGGAAAATCTTATGGTTAGAAAAAAGAAATTCACACTTTCAACCACGCAGATCATATTGCTCAGCTTCCTCGTGACCATTCTCATAGGAAGCGGACTTTTGGCATTGCCAATC
>SVTU01000020.1:9817-15411 GCA_015063655.1 Oscillospiraceae bacterium | reverse complement strand
CCATGCTTTCCTTGCGCACCTCATGGGCAAGAAGAAAGGTATTGAAAGGCTTGCGTCGCATAGCCTTTCAGCATCACGGCTCGCTATCCTACCACAAGGAAGCAGGGCTGTGGGAGCTTCGCACACCACAGACTATATTCGTCATACGCTTTCTCGCGTCGCCGAAAAAACGCTCCGCCCTGTATCTGCACGAAAACGGCATGCTAAGCCAACGCAAGGATTTCATTCTTATGAAGCACTACGTCTCTGTGCCGTATACCTTCGAGGCATGCGAGGAGGCCAAAAAGATCCTGCTGATTTGCCCGTGCCGAGGCCCCGTTATCGCCACAGCCTCGGAAACGGTACCCGAGGACGCACGGCATATTCAATGGCTCAAGCCGAGAAAGACCGATATACCCAAGCATTCCGACCGCCACGTAGAGGCGGGCGACAGAATGCACGAATATACCGTATACCACGCCAAAAGCTTTCTTAGCATGCTGGAGCGAATTTCATAATCACCCAAGCGAAGCATGGTTCAGATAACCAAACGAAGAGGCACCGTACATCGTACGGTGCCTCTTCGTTTTTCACTATTTTGAGGAGTTCGATTCTCCCACGGGTCACCATGCAAAAGAGCACCGTCGTGCGGTGCTCTTTTGCTGTCACATCGGAAGTATTCGATTGTTCGGAGAATTTCGCTTCGCGAATATGTTTGCTCGTAGCGACGTTAAGCGAGCTTACGTCGCTTTACTCGCAACATGCGAACTCCCACACGCCTACGGCGTGTCTCGCCGAGTCACTCCACGGGTCACCATGCAAAAGAGCACCGTCACGCGGTGCTCTTTTGCATGGTGACCCGTGGGAGAATCGAACTCCCGTTACCGCCGTGAAAGGGCGGTGTCTTAGCCGCTTGACCAACGGGCCTGGTAGCGGGAATTGGACTTGAACCCATGACCTACCGGGTATGAACCGGTTGCTCTAGCCAACTGAGCTATCCCGCCATTGCTTGACGCCCGATTATTATACCACAAATCATACCCCTTGTCAACACTTTTTTGAAAAAAATTCTTTTTTCTTTTTGCCTTTTTGTGGTACAACAAAGGGGATGCAATACCGCATCCCCTTTGTTAAAGCATCATTAGTCAGCGTATACGCTAACCTGCTTCTTGTCCTTGGTCATCTGCTCAAACTTGACACTGCCGTCAATCAGAGCAAAGAGCGTGTGGTCCTTACCCATGCCCACGTTGTTACCGGGATGGATAGCCGTACCTCTTTGTCTAACGATGATGTTGCCGGCAACCACTGCCTGACCGTCAGCCTTCTTAACGCCAAGGCGCTTAGACTCACTGTCACGACCGTTCTTGGTGGAACCTACACCCTTTTTATGAGCAAAGAACTGCAAACTAAGCTTCAGCATGAAACGTTACCTCCATTCAATGTAATAAGTGTGTTTCAGACATACTCGGTATCCTTGACCTCTACGTCAAGATAGTCGTAATACTCCTCAAGCATGTCGTTCAGTTGGTAGAAATACGATAAAAACAGTCCCGAGACTGCATAGCGCTTACGCTCGTCCTCTTCAAATTCGGGCAAAGCCGCCTTCGAGCGCACACGGATGTGCGTGGCTCCCTCATCGATCGAATAATCAATATCCGATGCGTAGGCAACCTCCACGGTATTGATGATCAGCATCGTCATGGCGGACAGGGCCGCACAAAGAATGTCATCTCCCGCTTCTCCAAATCCGGTATGACCGATCTCCTCAAAGCCGTAATACACGCCGCCGCTTCTGAAAAAAACGATCTTGGTCATGTCAATCAGCCAACAATGGACGTGATCTGAACCTTGGTGTAAGGCTGTCTGTGTCCGATCTTCTTCTTCTCGTTTTTCTTCGACTTGTACTTCATTACATAGATCTTCTTGCCCTTACCGTTGGCAATGACCTTTGCGGTAACAACGGCACCCTCTACGTTAGGAGCACCAACCTTGAAGCTGTCGCCAAGCGAGATTGCCTTGATGCAATCAAACTTGATCTCGTCGCCCTCGGCAACGTTGAGCTTTTCAACGAAAATGACGTCCCCCTCGTTGACCTTGTACTGCTTTCCGCCTGTTTCCAAAATTGCGAACACGAAAAGCACCTCTCTTTCATTTTAGACTCGCTAAAGCAGGCGGCGCAAAGCGCACTTAAAAAGCCCGATTTTATGCGGCAAATTATTATACCACATCGGTAAATGCCTTGTCAACACTTTTTTTCATTTTTTTCGAATTATTTTCTCTTTCGCACCCATTCCGTCCCTCTCGGATATAGTTCGTTAATAAATTCGTGATAAAACCGTCACAAATATAGGATATAATGGTAAGCAGAATATGAAGCAAAGCGAGGTTCGACATGACGCCCCTTTCTCTTCACATCAAAAACGGCTCCCCCCTGTCCGTCATACACACCGACACCTTTAAGACAGGCATGCTCGCTGTCACGCTCTCACTGCCCCGACGCGCCGAGCTTGTGAGTGCCTCTCTTTTGCTGTGCGGCATGCTGCGCCGAGGCTGTGAGAAATACCCCTCCTCGCAAGCACTCAACCGCCGTCTAGACGAGCTGTACGCCTCCTTCGTGGAGATCAAGTCCACCCATTTCGGGCGCACCGAGGCCATACAGATCTGTGCAGAGCTGCTTGACAGCACCTATATTCCCGACAAAACAGACGTCCTTGACGGGGTCTGCGAGGTCATATCCCAGCTTCTTTTGCACCCGATCGCAGAGCAGAATGCCTTCCCTGTCTCGGCTCTTGAGAAGGAGAAGCAAAACGTATGCGACGCCCTTCGTGCCGAAATCAACAACCCCCGTGCCTATGCGCTGGCAAGATGCCACGAGATGCTGTACGAGACAGACCGTGACTATCCCACGGCGGACGAGCTTCTCGATACGGTGTCGGCCATGGACAGCCGCACGCTTTACGATGCCTACCGCCGCATTCTCCGAGATGCCGAACTTCGCATCTTTTACGTTGGCTCGGAGACAGAGGAGCGTATCGTTAGCCTATGCGAGCGATATTTCGGCACACTTGGCACCAACGCTGTCGCAAGGCCCGCCATGAATCCCGAGCGCCCCAGCGGTCTCTGTGAGCGCACCGACCGCATGCCCGTTCGCCAAGGCAAGCTGGTCATCGGCTTTCGCACGGGCGCATGCATGGCGGATGCCGACTATCCTGCCCATCTCGTGGCCAACGAGCTGTTTGGCGGCTCGCCTGCCTCCAAGCTGTTTCTGAACGTGCGGGAGCGCATGGGACTGTGCTATCACTGCTCGTCCTCCTACCATGCCCTGTCGGGTCATCTGTTCGTATGCGCAGGCATCGAGCCCGATAAGCGCAGCGTTACTGAGGCGGAGATCGACAAGCAATGGCAGGCAACAAAGGACGGTGCCTTCAGCGAAGCTGAGCTGGCGGCCGCCAAGCTCTCTCTGTGCAATGCTTACCGCCAAATGCCCGACAATCCCTTCGACCTGCACAGCTTCTACACCGTGCGACAGCTGTTTGGCATTGAGGACACCATAGAGGATACCGTTAAGCGTGTATGTCTCGTCACACCCGAGCAGGTGGCAGCGGCCGCACGCACGTGGCAAAAGGATGCCGTATACTTTTTGCACGGCACGCTTCCGAGCGAGGAGGGTGACGATGAAGAATAAAACCGAATTTTGCAGCTCTCGGTTGCGGGAGCGTTACGAGTGTATCATACACAAAAGCGGTCTGCCCATCTACGTTTTCAAGAAAAAGCTCAGCACGGTGTATGCCATGTACGGTACACGCTACGGCTCTGTGGACAGCACCTTTTACCTTGACGGCAAGGCACACACCGTGCCCGACGGCATCGCCCATTTTTTGGAGCATAAGCTGTTTGCCAACGAGGACGGAAGCGACTCCTTTGAACGCTTTTCCGAATACGGGGCAGATGCCAACGCCTACACCTCGGTGAACCGAACCGTCTATCTGTTCAGCTGCACCGACCGCTTCGGCGACTCCCTGCGCGAGCTTCTCTGCTTTGTCAATCACCCTCACTTTACCGAGCACAACGTAGCGCAGGAGCGGGATATTATCGCCCAAGAGATCGGCATGTACGAGGACAGTCCCGCCGAGGCCTGCTATTACGGCATGCTGGAGGGCTTGTACCATACGCACAGCGTGCGCCGTAACATCTGCGGCACGCTCGCCTCGATCGGACAGATCACCCCCGACCTGCTGTACGACTGCTACCACACCTTCTACCGTCCCGACAACATGGCGCTTGTGGTGTGCGGCGACGTATCGACCGAGGAGATCCTGACCATAGCGGACGAGTGCCTGCCCACTGACCTCCCCCCCACCGTCGCGCTCAGGCAGGACGAGGCGCAAGCCGAGCCGCCGCACGTCCTGCAAAGCCGTGTCAAAAAGCACATGCAGGTTTCAAAGCCCCTGTTCAACATCGGCTTCAAGGATACCGATATACCCAAAGATCCCACAGCCCGTCAAAAAAAGGATGCCTGCATGGCGATCCTCAACGAGCTGATCTTCTGCCGTGCGGGGCAGCTGTATAACGAATTGTTTGAGTCGGGGCTAATCTCACCCGAGCTGACCTACGGCTACACCGTCACCGACACCTTTGCCTTTAACGCCATAGCGGGAGAGGCAGACGAGCCCGAGGCAGTTTTGCACCGCATCATGGCGTATATTGAGGAGCTTCGCTCCCGCCCCTTCCCCACCGAGGACTTTGTGCGGGCCAAGCGTGTGATGTATGCAGAGTTCGTCAAGGAATTCGATTCCGCCGAGGGGATCGCAAGCAATCTTCTCGGTGCCGTGTTTGACGGCTACGAGCTGTTTTCCTACTTGGACGTTTTGGACAGCGTAACGGAGCAGGACGTTGCCGAAGCCTTTACCCACTGCTTTGCTCCCGAAACACTCACCCTCTCGGTCGTTTACCCAACCACCGAGGAATAATCATAAAAAGGAGACAAAAAATATGGCAACTATCATTGACGGAAAAGCAATATCGGCACAGATCCGTGCCGAAATCAAGGAAGAGAGCGCACGCTTTGAGGCACAGACGGGCGTAAAGCCCGGTCTTGCCGTGATCATCGTTGGCTCTGACCCCGCCTCTTGCGTGTACGTGCGCAACAAACGCCGTGCCTGCGACGAGGTCGGCTTCTATTCGGAGGCCTACGAGCTTCCCGAAAGCACCACACAGCAGGAGCTGAATGAGCTTGTGGACCGCCTCAACGCCGATCCCAAGATACACGGCATTCTGTGTCAGCTTCCTCTGCCCCGACATCTGGACGAAAACGAGATCATTCTCCGCATTGATCCCCGCAAGGACGTGGATGCCTTCCACCCTGTGAACGTGGGTAAGATCATGATCGGCGATTACGACTTTCTCCCCTGCACGCCTGCGGGCGTGATGGCCCTGCTGGAGCGAAGCGGTGTGGAGATCGCAGGCAAGGAATGCGTGGTTGTGGGACGCTCCAACATCGTTGGCAAGCCCCAGGCTATGCTGCTTCTCCACGCAAACGGCACGGTCACCGTCTGCCACAGCCGCACCAAGAATCTTGCCGAGGTCTGCCGCAGAGCCGATATTCTCGTGGCGGC
>SVTU01000020.1:6437-9717 GCA_015063655.1 Oscillospiraceae bacterium | reverse complement strand
CCGAAGAAGGCATACTCGCCGATCTGCTCCATATTGTTCTGCATCACAACGGAGCTGATGCTGTTGGAGGCCTTAAAGGCATCAGCGGCAATATTGGTTACCTCGATACCCTTGATCTCATCGGGAATCTTGATCTCATGAGGGGCCGAATTCCGAGAGGTAAAGCCAATGATCTCGTACTTACCCACCTCATTGACGTCATATAAATAAGTATCGTCTCCATCAACGAATTCGCTGACCTCGATCAGCTCTTCAAGGTCGTCGTTGTTATTTCCTGTTTCTTTCTTGTTGCACGCCACCAGCAAAGTACCCAGCATCATGACAACCAAAAGAAGTGCCAGCATTCTTTTCATAATAGGAAAACCTCCGTTTTTCTGTTTGCGTCAAATACGATTAACATTATTATACATCAGTTTGACGGGATTGTCAATACAAATTTCGTGCAAGTTTGTAAACATTTTCAACCGATCGCAGAGCATGACATTTTTTTGTTGACACCGTGCCCCCATCGGGTGTATAATAAAGCATATCAAAGGAAAGGAGAGGAGCTATGCTCCGCCAAACGCTATGACCGCTTCCCTGGAAGACAGCATCCGTTCTCTGCACGGCATCGGCGACGTCAAGGCCCGTGCCTACCAAAGGCTTGGCGTTCATGCGCTGGAGGACCTTTTGCTTCACTTTCCCCGCACCTATGAGAACAGAGGCGATATCCGTCTGCTGAACGAGGCATATGCCTTCCCAAAGGCCGCCCTGCTTCTCACGGTTGCCACCGAGCCACGTGCTACACGCCTGCGCGGCAGGCTCACACTTGTCAAATTCCGTGCCTTCGACGAGAGCGGCACGTGCGAGATCGTATTTTACAACCAAAATTATTTAGTCAAGACCTTTTCCGTCGGCTCCTGCTTCCGCTTTTACGGCCACGTAGAGAAAAAGCGAAACGGATACGTCATGTCGTCTCCTCAGTTCGAACCGTGGTCCGAGACCGCAGCCCTGCCCGACGTATATCCCATTTACCCTCTTTGCGAGGGCTTGACGCAAAAGCAGCTCTCTAAGGACGTTTTGTCCGCCTTGGCGGTGCTGTCCCACAACGGTACCCCCGATCCGCTCCCTGAGGAGATACGCAAGAGGTGCCGTCTGTGTACGCTGGAATATGCCCTGCGCAGCATTCATATGCCCGACAGCTTCGTCGCTCTGGCCGCCGCCAAGAGGCGTTTGATCTTTGACGAATTTTTCTATTTCGCCTTGGGGCTGTCTCTGTCCGCCAAGCAAAAAAGCAAGAACCCCGCTCCGCCCTGTCCCGACACGGACGTCACGCCTCTGCTGCGCTCTCTGCCCTACTCCTTGACGGGAGCACAGCAAAGAACCGTTGACGACATTGCCCGTGACATGAAAAAGGATACGGCCATGAGCCGTATCGTGGTGGGTGACGTGGGCTGCGGCAAGACCGTGTGTGCGGCGGCCGCCATGTATATCGCCGTCAAAAACGGCAAGCAAGCGGCCCTGATGGTACCAACCGAGATCTTAGCCACTCAGCATTACCAAGACCTTTGCGCTCTGTTTGCCCCCTTGGGCATTCGCTGTGAGTTGTTGACCTCCTCCGTGTCCAAGTCAAAAAAGCAAAAGATCTTAGATGCCCTTGCCTCCCCCGATCCCGAGTTTCGCCTGCCCATCGTCATCGGCACGCAGGCCCTGCTTGCCGACCGTGTGACCTTTGCCGAGCCTGCCCTGGTGGTGACCGATGAGCAGCACCGCTTCGGGGTCAATCAGCGTGCGCTTCTGTCGCACAAGAGCCAGCACGCTCACGTGCTGGTCATGAGTGCCACACCCATTCCCCGCTCGCTTGCCCTGGCACTGTACGGAGACCTGGATATTTCCCGCATAGACGAAATGCCCAAGGGCAGACAGCGGGTCGACACCTTTGTGGTGGACGAATCCTACCGCACACGCCTCAACGGCTTCATTCGCAAGCAGGTGGAGAGCGGCGGGCAGGTATACGTGGTTTGCCCTGCCGTAGAGAGTGCGGATACCGAGGACGGCGACCTGTCCCTCGGGCAGGTGGCCGAGGACGGAAGCATTCGGCAAGGGCCGCCCCTGCACACCGCCGTTGACTTTGCCAAGATCATGCAGGACACCTTCCCTGACCTGCGGATCGCCTACCTACACGGCAAGATGAAGACGGCGCAAAAGGATGAGGTGATGGAGCAGTTTGCTCGGGGCGAATTGGATATTTTGGTATCCACCACCGTCATTGAGGTGGGTGTCAACGTTCCCAACGCCTCTCTGATGATCGTGGAAAACGCCGAACGCTTCGGCCTCTCTCAGCTGCATCAGCTTCGCGGACGTGTGGGACGTGGCACAAGGAAATCCTATTGCATTTTGGTCTCCGATTCCCCCTCGAACTCCCGTGCCTTTGAGCGTCTGCAGACCATGCACGACACCTATGACGGCTTTGTCATTGCCGAAAAGGATCTCGCCATGCGCGGTCCCGGTGACTTTTTGCGCACGCAAAGCGACGATGCCATACGTCAAAGCGGCGGCATTCAGTTCCGCTTAGCCGATCTGTGCGATGACACGGGGCTTTTGCACACTGCCTTCTCCGAGGCACGTGCGTTGCTTGACACAGCAGACGGGCTGGACGCCTATCCTCTGCTTTCTTCTCGTGTTCACCGCATGTTTACCCCCAACGCCGACGTTCTGAATTGACCCCTTGCATGTTTTCCCTCTCTTCTGCATACGATGTAAAAAAGGGGGGTGAAGCAGTGACTTACGCAAGGATCGTACGCAAATACAACGAAAACGGTACCGAGCTTGTGCGATTTCGCGCCTCGGTACCGTTGTTTGACACCTATGGGGATATAACCGCCTTTTACCAAGCCTTGGCCGACTCGGCAGAGGCCTTTTGCGGGGAAACGGCCTTTCCTGAGCAAAAGCAGGCCTTTGCGGCCATGCCGTCGGGCAAGGAGCGCCGTCTCTTTCCTCGCCGCATTCTGGAGCTTTCGTGTACCGTGACGGAGTCCGATCCCCATTGCCTCACCGTCACCACCGCCGCCACCTACCGTGAGCGGGACACCCTTCTCTGCGCCTACCACATCACCCATCGATGGAACACGGTTACGCAAATGATATTGCATAAGAAGCAATCAAGCAAAAAGAAAGAACGTTCTACCCTCAATACTTAAATGGTTTTTCCTTCTTTTGCTCTTTTTCCTTTTTCCCGCAATATCGACACTGACGTTTGGTTTTGAAAACGCTGTCAGGATAGTACAAGGCTCCCGGTCTG
>SVTU01000020.1:0-6337 GCA_015063655.1 Oscillospiraceae bacterium | reverse complement strand
CCAAAAGCTTATAGCTTGGATGCACCGCCCCCGCCCCGAGCTTGACGGCATAATCCCAAGGATACATGAGATTAAAGCCGTACAGCGGAGCCGTAAAGGCAGAGGCATTAGCCTCTTTCATGCGAATCAGCTGAAGATGGTCGAAGGAAGAGTAGATAACGCGATTCTCCATGCCGTATTTCTTGGCAATAGCGTCACATGCCGCTGCCATCTCGGCGTCAGCCGATTTAATCTCCACGTTCACCCAAAGCCCTGTGGGCGCCAACTGCTCATACACCTCATCCAACGTGGAAATCCTCACGTCGGAAAATGCTCCGTAAAACTTATATCCAAAGTCAAAGCGCTTAAGCTCCTCTAAGGTATACTCTGTTACAGGTCCTTGGCCGTTAGAGGTTCTATCTATTTTTTCATCGTGAATGACCACCACGTGCCGATCCTTGGTAAAATGCACGTCAAGCTCCACCCCGTCTGCTCCCATCTCAGCTGCCAAAACGAAGGCAGGCATGGTATTCTCAGGGCGATAACCACTCGCACCGCGATGCGCCCACACCAACGTTTTATTTGTTATTCTTGCCATATTTGCATCTCCTTTTTTCTTTATTATATCACACGCCCCACTCGATTACAAGCTCTCAAAAGAAAAAACTCTCCGTTAGAATATCGTAACCTTGCCTATAAATTTTGAACAAAAAGTCCCTGTGACAAATTGTCACAGGGACTTTTGGATTACTTCTCTTCGTCCTTTTTCTTCTTGTCAGCCACAGGCTTAACATAGTCGATGAGCTTAACGATCGCCATTTCGGCGCCGTCGCCTCTGCGAGGACCAAGCTTGAAGATCTGAGTATATCCACCGTTGCGCTCTGCGTACAGAGGAGCGAGCTCGTTGAACACCTTGGTGACAACGTCCTCCTTCGTGATAAACGCCAAAGCGGCACGACGGCTGGCAAGCGTATTCTTCTTGCCGAGCGTGATCATTTTCTCTGCAACGGAACGAACTTCCTTCGCTCTGGTGAGCGTGGTCTCTACCTGTCCGTTCTCAAGCAGCAAGGTAACCATGCCGCGAAGCATAGCGTTTCTATGTGCGGTAGGTCTGCCGAGTTTTCTGGTTCCGGGCATTGTTTTTCCCTCCTTATGCGAATTTCTCTATCGATGTTTGCTTGCAGTCCCTGTCATACAGACACAGGGGATTATTCCTCTTCTTTTCTGAGGTCAAGTCCCAGGGAGTGCAGCTTCTGGATAACTTCCTCCAGCGATTTCTTTCCGAGGTTACGGACCTTGATCATGTCCTCCTCAGTACGATTGGTCAGATCTTCCACCGTGTCAATGCCGGCACGCTTCAAGCAGTTAAAGCTACGAACCGACATGTCAAGCTCCTCAATGGTCATCTCAAGGACCTTTTCCTTAATGGTCTCTTCTCTTTCGACCATGATCTCCACGTTCTTTGCCTCGTCCGACAGATCGACGAACAAGTTGAGATGCTCGTTGAGAATCTTGGCTCCAAACGAAATCGCTTCCTTCGCCGTAATGGTTCCGTTGGTCAGAACCTCCAGCGTCAGCTTATCAAGATCGGTAATGTTGCCAACACGCGTATTCTCTACGGTGTAGCTAACGTTGTACACGGGTGTGTAGATGGAATCCGTATAGATCGTTCCGATGGGAGCGGAGATGTTCGGACCCAGCATCTGTGCATGCAGCTGCTTGTTGCGCTCCTGCGAAATGTATCCTCTTCCGTGATCAAAGGTCAGCTCCATGTACAGGTGATCGCCCTCACCAACTGTTGCGATATGGTGCGTGGGGTTGAGGATCTCGATATCGGCATCCTGCTTGATATCACCCGCCGTAACCTCCTGTGCGCCCGTCACGTCAATGATGACGGTCTTGGGAGAATTACAGTGAAGCTTTGCAATAATACCCTTGACGTTGAGTACGATCTCGGTAACGTCTTCCTTTACACCGGGAATGGTGGAAAACTCGTGAAGAACGCCATCGATCTTGATATTGGTAACGGCGTATCCGGGCAAGGAGCTCAGCATAATTCTGCGAAGCGAGTTGCCAAGCGTAATGCCAAAGCCACGCTCAAGAGGCTCTACGATAAACTTACCGCTTGTGCCGTCTTCGCTCAGATTTACCGTTGTAATATTGGGCTTTTCAATCTCTATCATTCCAAATAACCCTCCTATATAATGTGTGTGATGCAAGAATTGTGCGTCTTGCTCCGCATCTCCCTCGAAAGCCCCTACGAAGCAGCCAACGAAGGCACAGGGACTTTATTACTTGGAATACAACTCGACGATAAGCTGCTCGTTGAAGTCAAAGTCAACGTCTTCTCTTGCGGGAAGCGCTACGACCTTAGCAGAAAGAGCGGTCTTATCCACGTCAAGCCACTTGGGTGCGTTCTTGGTCTGCAGTGCCTCAGCCAAAGCCTTGCACTTAGCAGAGCCGCGGAAGTTCTCCTTAACGGCAACCACATCGCCTGCGCTGACGATAATGGAAGGAACGTTTACCTTCTTGCCGTTGAGAGTGAAATGCTCATGCAGAACCAGCTGGCGAGCTTCCTTGCGGCTCTCTGCCATGCCCATTCTGTATACCACGTTGTCAAGACGACGCTCGATCAGCTTGATCAGGTTCTCACCCGTCATGCCCTCACGGCGATCAGCCTCCTCATAGTAGTTCTTGAACTGCTTCTCAAGAACACCGTAGTATCTCTTGGTCTTCTGCTTCTCTCTGAAGTGAACGCCATATTCCTTCATCTTCTTATTTGCTGCGCCATGCTGGCCGGGAGCAGTTGCTCTGCGATCCAATGCGCACTTACCCGACGTACATCTGTCACCCTTGAGGAAGAGCTTCGTGCCCTCTCTACGGCAGAGCTTACATACGGGACCGGTATATCTTGCCATTTGTTTTTCCTCCTGTTCTTGATTATACGCGTCTGCGTTTGGGGGGTCTGCAACCGTTGTGCGGAACGGGCGTTACGTCCTTGATCATGGTGATCTGAAGACCTACGGTCTCAAGCGCACGGATGGCAGACTCACGTCCCGAGCCGGGACCCTTTACGTACACCTCAACAGACTTCAGGCCATGCTCCATAGCTGCCTTTGCGGCGGTCTCGGAAGCCATCTGTGCTGCATAAGGGGTGGACTTTCTGGAGCCCTTGAAGCCAAGTTCACCGGCGGATGCCCAGGAAATAGCATTGCCCGCAACATCGGTAACCGTAATGATTGTGTTATTGAAGGTTGCACTGATATGAACCGCGCCTTTTTCAATATTCTTTCTCTCGCGGCGTCTCTTGACAACTTTCTTTGCTGCAACTTTAGCCATTTGCTTGCGTCTCCTTTATTTCTTCTTGTTTGCGATCGTCTTTGCAGGACCTTTACGGGTTCTGGCATTGGTCTTGGTTCTCTGTCCTCTTACCGGCAGACCCTTTCTGTGACGGATGCCGCGGTAGCAGTTGATCTCAACCATTCTCTTGATGTTCAACGCAACCTCACGACGAAGGTCACCCTCTACCGTGTAGGAGTTTTCGATCTCATCACGAAGCTTTGCGATCTCTTCCTCGGTCAGATCCTTTGCACGGGTGTCGGGATTTACGCCGGTCTTTGCCAGAATATCGTTGGCGCTCTTACGGCCGATACCGTAAATGTAAGTCAGAGCGATTTCCACTCTCTTGTTGTTCGGAATATCAACACCAGCTATACGTGCCATACTCTTTATTCACCTCTCTGTTCTTATTGGCGGCTTAGCCCTGCTTCTGCTTGTGCTTGGGGTTCTCGCAGATAACCATGACCTTGCCTTTTCTCTTGATGATCTTGCACTTTTCGCAGATCTTCTTAACGGATGGTTTAACCTTCATTTTATTACACCATTCCTTTCTTCAATGTGTGCGTATTACTTTGCACGCCAGGTGATACGTCCCTTATTGAGGTCGTATACCGATACCTCAATGGTTACGCGATCGCCGGGCAGTATTCTGATATAGTTCATTCTCAGCTTCCCCGAAATGTGAGCCGTTACGATATGCTCGTTGGGAAGCTTGACCTTGAAGGTCGCATTGGGCAGTGCCTCAACAACAACACCCTCAAACTCAATCACGTCATCCTTGGGCAAAATGATCCCTCCTCTGCATTGATTTTTGTGACGTATTCAAAAATTGTTCAACCTTACCAGTCGGCATCGAGGAGCGTGGTGATGATGATACCCTCACTCGTCAATGCAACGGTGTTTTCATAATGTGCCGACAGGCTGTGATCCACGGTCTTCACCGTCCAGCCGTCCGACAGCTCCTTAACTTCCTCGCCGCCTACGTTGACCATAGGCTCAATCGCAAGCACCATGCCTGCGCACAGTCTTGTGCCGCGCCCTGCCGTTCCGAAATTGGGAACGTCGGGCTGCTCGTGAAGCTCACGTCCGATACCGTGGCCGATATATCGCCGCACAACGGAAAATCCTTCCCGTTCCACGCACGCCTGTACGGCACTGCCGATATCTCCCATACGGTTGCCCGCACGGAACTGCTCAACACCCGCAAAGAAGCTTTGCCGTGTTACACGGATCAGTTTTTCTGCCTCGTCGCTGACACGCCCCACCGCAATGGTTCGTGCGCTGTCACCGTGAAAGCCCCGATAAAAGGCACCCACGTCGATCTTCACAACGTCGCCCTCCTGTAGAATTCTCTTCCTTGAGGGGATACCGTGAATGACCTCATCATTGATGCTGATGCATGCCGATGCGGGAAATCCGCCATATCCGAGGAAGGAGGGCTTAGCACCCGCACGCTCGATATGCGCTCGAATAAGGGCATCAAGCTCGTACGTGCTCACTCCTTCTCGGACATGCTCACGGGCGACGAGCAAGGCCTCGCCCGTGATGCGTCCCGCTTCCTTCATCGCAGCGATTTGAGCGGAATTTTTCAGTTGAATCATTTTTCTTTCTTGGAAACGCCTTCCAGGACCTTCATCACGAGTGCCGTGGTATCCTCAACCTTTTCCTGTCCCTCTACGCACACGAGAAGTCCTCTCTTTGCGTAAAAGTCCTTCAGAGGCTCGGTGGTACCGTGGTACGTTTGAAGTCTTTGAAGCACCGTTTCGGCTGCGTCGTCTGCTCTGACGTACAGAGCGGACGAACAGGTGTCACAAACGTCTGCAGTCTTAGGCGGATTATACACGACGTGATAGGAAGCACCGCACGAGGAGCAGATTCTGCGTCCGCTCATTCTTTCGATGATCTTCTCATCCGCCACCTCGATGCTGAGCACAGCATCAATGCGAACGCCCATACGCTCCAAGGCCTCAGCCTGAGGAATGGAACGGGGGAAGCCGTCGAGGATAAATCCGTTGTTGCATTTGTCTGACGAAAGGTAATCTCGAATGATGCCGATTACGACCTCATCAGGAACGAGCTTACCTGAATCCATATAGGATTTTGCGGTCACACCCAGCTCCGTGCCTTCCTTTACGGCTGCACGAAGCATATCACCGGTGGAGACCGCCGGGATCTGCCACTTTTCGGAAATGATGGCAGACTGTGTTCCCTTACCTGCTCCGGGAGCGCCCATAATAATCAGATTCATGATCTAATTCTCCTCTTATTGGTCACGTGATCAATCAAGGAAGCCCTTGTAGTTTCTCAAGGACATCTGAGCCTCAAGCTCGCGCACCGTTTCCAGAGCAACGCCCACCACGATGATCATGGAGGAGCCGCTGAACGAAAGGGCGGCAAAGCGCTGGCTATTCGGTGTGATCATGGTGTCAATGATGTTCACCAGCATCGGGAAGCATGCAATGAACGCCAGAATGATAGCACCCAACAGCGTAACGCGATTCAGGATCTTTTGAATGTATTCCACCGTAGGCTGACCCGAGCGAATACCGGGAACAGCGCCGCCGTTGTTCTTGATGTTGTTGGCAACCTCTACAGGATTAAACGAAATCGCAATGTAGAAGAAGGCAAACAGAAGCATCAGGATCAGGAATACGATCAAATAGGGGAACGTATTGTAGTTGAACCACTTGTTGATAAATTTGACAAAGCCGTTTTCCGCATTCATGAAGCTAGCAATGGTTGCGGGGATCGCAACGATAGAGTTAGCAAAAATGATCGGCATAACGCCTGCCATATTCACCTTCAAGGGCAGGTTGGTATTCTGACCACCGTACATCTTACGGCCGACCACACGCTTAGCGTACTGGATCGGGATACGTCTCTCGGCATCGGACATCCAGATGATGATCATCAGCATGCCGACAAGGCAGATGACCTCAGCAATAGCGATCACCAGACCCCAAGGCTTGAAGCCCTGGAAGCCGCCGCTCGGGAAGATGTTGAGCCAAATGCTCTGTGC
>SVTU01000019.1 GCA_015063655.1 Oscillospiraceae bacterium | reverse complement strand
GCAAACCAAGTGACTGTCTGCTTGGAATGCCACAAAAAGACCTTTACCGAGAATCCCGATGATGCCGTTTGGCTCATGCAAGCCGTCAATTCTTCGCACTTTCGGATGTACTGGCAGCCATTTCAATGGCAAAACACCGATCAAAACCTTGAAAATGCAAACAAGATTGCCCCTTATGCCGAGCATATTCACGTTTTTAACTGGAGAGGGGAAGAGAAGCTTTCACTGGCAGAAGCTTTTTCGGATTGGCAGAATTATTTAAAGCAATTTACAAAGCCGCGCACTCTTTTACTTGAATTTATGCCCGATAATGAAATATCAACGCTTCCGCTCGAAGCAGATGCATTGAAAACTATTATAGGAGATTGATTATGAAGGCAATATTTCTTTGTGAGAAAACCGATAAGATCTTCAATGTTTTCACTGACGAAACAGTTAGCAAGCTACAAAAACTGACAGATATCGAAAAGAAAGTATACATTAAAGAAGAAGTGCTCCGCGATCCCGCACTGTTTTCAGACATAGCTTTCATCTTTTCTACTTGGGGAATGCCCGAGTTTACGGAGAATGAAATAAAACTCTGTTTTCCGTCATTGAAATGCGTGTTTTACGGAGCGGGAAGTGTGCAGAGCTTCGCCCGTCCTTTTCTGAATTGCGGTGTGAAGGTTTTTTCGGCGTGGGCGGCAAATGCCGTGCCTGTGGCAGAGTTCACCGTGGCACAGATAATTCTTGCCAATAAGGGATATTTCCTGACCAACCGTCTCTATCACGCAGAGGGAAGAAGGTCCGCAAGTGCGGCTTTCAAGAAATGTAACGGAAATTACGGAGAGACCGTCGGTATCATCGGTGCGGGCATGATCGGAAAGCTCGTCATTCAAATGCTGAAGCAATACAATGTAAAGGTGATCGTATTCGATCCGTTTTTGTCGGATGAAAAAGCAGATGAGCTTGGTGTGGAAAAATGCGAGCTTGGCGAACTATTTGCGCGTGCCTTCGTTGTGTCGAACCACTTAGCAAACAACGAGCAAACAAAGGGAATGCTTCATTACGATCATTTTTGCCGTATGAGAGAGAACGCCGTGTTCATCAACACGGGCAGAGGCGCGCAGGTCGTTGAGGACGATCTGGTCCGCGTTCTCCGCGAACGCCCCGACTTGACGGCGCTGTTGGACGTGACCTACCCCGAGCCGCCCGCCGATGATCACCCATTCTATACTTTGCCAAACTGCCTGCTGACACCCCATATTGCGGGAAGCGCAGGTGACGAGGTCGCACGTATGGGCAAATATATGCTTGACGAATGTCAAACGTATCTTGCGGGCGAGCCCTGTAAATATGAAGTAAGCCTGAAAATGCTTGAAACGATGGCATAAGGAGAACGTGATGAAGGAAAAATACATAGAGATGATGGGACTCATCGGCGCAGGTAACAACCCCATGGTGGGAATGACGGTAGCAGTAGCCGTAGCGATCGAGGAAGCATCCAAGTAAGAAATTTGCATTGCCTTTGGTAACCGCACAAAACCGTCATTCCTTATGACACGTTGCGGTTGCGGTTGCGATTGAGGAAGCAAGCAAGTAATTCCTTGATTTTCAAGGCTTTTTGAACGTTCCGAAGGGGCGAACCGTGTGTTCGCCTGCGGGCGTTCAAAGAACGCCCCTACAATTAAACAATAAAAAACCGGACACATCATTTTGGAGTAACTCCTACGTGATGTGTTCAATATTTTTATAAGATCAACCTGCCGGAGCAATTATGTCGTGGTGTCGCTTCGTGGTCATTTTTTTGATGCAGCATCGAATTCTTGTTTCCTTCGATTACCTTTTTAGCTTTCTTGCTCCTATTCTGTCAAGAATTTCACCACAGATATCGGGATCGTCGCAAGTAAAGCCTTGTGCGCCGTTTTTAAAGGAGCGTCTGTAAACGTCCTCATCTACGTTCAGCTTGTAATAGACGCAAGGACGAATCCCCATCAGTTCAAATTCTTTGTATCTTGCCCGATCCGCCACAATGCTCTCATGCTTGATCGGGAAGCCCGTGGAATCCTTGTCACCGCTGTTGAAGAGACACACCTCGTCGTAGTACTTATACGGATCGTCTGTGGTAGACCCCTTCATTTTCGCCTTGGGATAGAAGCCGTGGATGTAAAAATCCTCCTTTGCGTAGCGCGCGCGAAGCCATGCGCAAATCCCTGTGGAAAAAGTGATCACAGTCAATCGGTCTCTGCCGAATACGCCATACTGCTTGCAAAGAGAGAGGGTGAGCGTGGCAGACGCATAAGCAAAATCACCAAGCTCCTCGGGATAATCCTTGAGTTCAAGGAGCAAGCGAAGATCGGGACGGGTTGCCATCAGCTCGAGAAATTCCTCAAAGGTTGGGATTTTTTCACCCTTGAATTCTTCTCCGAATTTGATGCCCGCATCCGCCGCTTTGACCTCGTCAAGGGTCAGATTGCAAATCTTACCCGTCTTGTCCGTGGTGCGGTCGAGGGTTGCGTCGTGACAAACGACGATGCGGTAATCCTTTGTCATGTGCGCATCCATTTCAATACCGTCGACGTCCAGCTTCATGGCTTCCCTGAAGCCTCTCATCGTGTTTTCGGGATATTTTGCGCGCCAGCCTCTGTGGGCGGTCAAGGTTACTCTATTCTCCATATTTTGATCCTTTCAAGCAGTTACTTATAAAATTCATCCACAATCATATCCGCAAAGCGCTCAAGCTCACCGAGATCCCAAAGGAGCTGGAGCACCGTATAGCGGTCACGGATCTCCTTGGCATACAGAATCGCCTGTCTTGCCATGTCTCTCGGAACGCCGATCTCATGGGGCTTGACGGGCGCGTCAAGCTGCTTCAAAATGTCATACACGACCTTGGATTTGACGGTCTCCCCCGCCATCTTTTTGATCTCTTGCCAATGCTCCTTGGTTGCGGCAAGACGTCTGCTCCATTTTTCGGGGCTGTTTTTGCCGCTCTTTTTCTCAAGCTCCACAATTTCATCGGACGCACCGAGGAACGCCTGAAGGATCTCCTCCTCCCACCTTGCAAAGGGCTTGCGCTTGAGCGTCTCGATCCTCTCAAAATCGGGGTCAAGCGACGCGACGTATTCGTAAGCCCTCAAGGCGATCACCGTTCCGATGCCGACCTTCGTGCCGTGGAATACCGCCTCACGCCCCTCAAGCAGATAGCGCATCTCCCAAAAATGCGACATGTGATGCTCACAGCCCGATGCGGGACGGGAATTTTCCGCAAAATCCATGCACACACCCGAGAGGAGCAAGCCTTCCACGAGCTCGGCAATCGCCTCATCCTCACACGCGTCGATCCGATCGCTATTCTCCACCACCTTTCCGACGGCGGTATCGACGATGTCCGAAATAAAATCACAATGCCACTCGCCGTTGACAATCCTTGACAGCCGCCAATCGGTGAGGCAATTGATCTTTCCCAAAAGATCACCAACACCCGCGGCGATCATATCCTTCGGCGCGTGCGATAAAATCTGCGGATCGAGAAAAACGGCGATCGGCGTGTGCGTCTCAAAGGTCAATTTGAGGTTGTTGTAGATCAGCGCGGAGCCACCCGAAATGTAGCCGTCCATCGAGGGTGCAGTACCGACAACGCAATACTCCTTACCCGCAACGGCGCTGACGTAGCGGCAGATATCGTTGATCGTTCCGCTTCCCACCGCCAGAATGAGGTCACAATCAAGTGCCATACCCATGGCAAGATTGCCGATGAAGTGCTCGTTCGGGAGCACCTGTTCTTCCAAAAAGCAATGGAGATGATACGCAATGCCCGCGCCGTCCAGAGTACCGAAAACGCGCTCCCCTGCCACGCGGTAGGTGTTTTTGTCACATACAACGGTCAATTTTTTGTATCCCTTGCTTTGGAGAAAATCAACCATCTCATGTTCAATGACGTTTTTCTTGATCTCAATGGTCTCCACTCTCGAGCGGTGCTTTCTTCCGCAGGCACAATCAATGGATCTGGAAATATACTGTTCGATCATTTTCGTCTCCTCATTTCTGTCCGTAATACGCGTTCGCGCCATGCTTGCGGAAATAATGCTTGTCCTGCAACACCTGCGGAGCAGGCATGACACTGCCCTCTGTCATTTGCTTGGATATGTAGCTCATGTAGGCGCATTCCTCGAGCACTAGCGCGTTTTCCACCGCCTTTTCGGGCGTCTTGCCCCAAGCGAACGGTCCGTGCTTGCAAACGAGAATGGCGGGAAGTGCCATAGGGTCGATCTTGCGCGCGTTCAGGGTCTCCACGATCACCTTGCCCGTATTCAGCTCGTAGTCGGTTTCGATCTCCTCGGCGGACAGATGCCTCGTACAGGGAACAGCACCGTAAAAATGGTCGGCGTGCGTTGTGCCAAAGCAAGGAATGTCGCACTCCGCCTGCGCCGTTGCGGTTGCCCATCGGGAATGGGTGTGAACGACCGCTCCGATCTCCGCGTAATTCCGATACAGCTCCAGGTGCGTTGTAAGATCGGACGAGGGACGAAGCTCGCCTTCCACAACGTTGCCGCAGAGGTCGGTGACCACCATCATATCCGCAGTCATCTCGTCATAGCTCACGCCCGACGGCTTGATGATGACAAATCGACGGTCATCCGAGATCGCCGATACGTTTCCCCAAGTCAGGGTAATCAGTCCATATTCCTTCAAGAGCAGGTTTGCACGGCAAACCTCTTTTTTTAATTGTTCCAGCATTTCAAAATCCCCTTTTCATATTGTTCCTGCAACCATTTCGCGGCTTTTGCGATTTCCGTCACGTCATCCGTTCCATCTTGATGCCACATCTCGATCATGTACGGTCCTGCGTAGCCCAACCGTTCAAGCTGGGCAAAGCGTGCGGAAAAGTCCACACAGCCCGCGCCGAACGGAACGCATTTGAACTGCCCCGCAAAGGATTCCGTCGGCGGCAGGGTATCCTTTAAATGGATTGCCAGGATGCTGCCGATGCCCTTGTCAAGCTCTGCCTTGGGGTCATTTTCACTCCAGGCGGAAAGATTTCCGAGGTCGGGATAAACGCAATACCAAGGCGAATTGATCTGCTTTTCATAGGGCAGATGCTTGGTGATCGAATTCATAAAGGGCGTGTCCATGATCTCCATTGCCAGCATGACCTGCGCATCTGCGGCGCGCTCTGCCGCCCAATGCATCCCCTCCGCAAAGCAGCGGACACTATCCTCGGTGGAGTCCTCATAATACACGTCGTAGCCCGCAAGCTGAATGATGCGAATGCCAAGCTCGGATGCGAAATCAATCGCCTTTTCCATAATCTCATGCGCCTTTTCCCGTGTTGCGGGATCACGGCTTCCAAACGGAAACCGACGGTGACCGCTCAAGCACATGGAGCGAAGCGAAACACCCGAATTCCACACGGCGTCAAGCAGCTCCTTTTTCTGCTCCCGACTCCAATCCAATCTGGCAAGGCGCTCGTCAGTTTCGTCGATGCTGATCTCAACGTAATCAAACCCAAGTCTTGCCGCCCTATCAAGCCGTTCCTGCCAACTGATTTGCGGGTCGAATGCTTTTTCGTAAATTCCCGCAGAATGCTTTCCAAACATGATACTACCTCCTCGAGTAAGCTAACACAAGCATAGCACGCACATGATCGAAAATCAATATGCAAAACCGTTTCGACGATCGAAGTTGACAATTCAATCAGAATATGCTATAATTCGATCATAAAGAGAGAAAAGGAGCATTTTTTATGAATGACCGTCAGGAAAAAATCTATCAAATCTTGAACAAGCAAGGAAGCGCATCGGTGGAGCAACTCAAGCAAGCAGTGTTTGCAAGCGAGGCAACCCTGCGCCGCGATCTCTCCCAGATGGAGCAGGAGGGACTTTTGATCCGCACATGGGGCGGCGCGATCTCCACAGGCAATGTCAACAGCGATCCTCCCCTGTTTGTCCGCTCAAACGCAAGCATCAACGAAAAGAACACGATTGCAAGAATCGCGCTCGGCTTTGTACAGGATAATATAACACTCTTTCTGGCATCGGGCACGACCGTGACCAAGCTTGCAAAAAATCTTCACAAGCACGAAAATCTGACGGTCATCACCAACGGGCTCGATACGGTCAGCGCCTTGAGCAATCATTTGTCTGCAAAGGTTATCCTGACGGGCGGTGAATTATATGAGAACTACGATATGGTGGGGCCTCTGGCGGAAAGTACGATTGATGGCTTCAATGCGGATTTATTTTTCTTCTCCTGTAGCGGCATTACCGCCGAGGGCTTTACCTCGGTGGATATGACCCGACTCAATATCATCAAAAAAATGAAAAAGAACAGTGCCAAGACCATTCTCCTGGCAGACTGCTCAAAGGTCGGAAAAAAGTTTACTTATCGCGGCTTTGGATTTGAAGATATCGATTACGTCGTTATGGATGCAAGACCAAACAATGCAGAGTTGAAGCAAGCGCTTGGCAAAAAATTAATTACAACAAAGTTTTTTTAAAAATCTTTGTATCGTATTTCAACAACAATCTATTACAAATTAGCACTTCGGCATTTTAAATCGCAACAATTCCGCAAACTCTTCCACTGCCACATTCGCAAACACGTCGAAACACGATATAATGCATTCAGCAAACTCTAAAACGATGTGTTCAGCGGATAAAGATTTTGCAATGCAGATATATCAAAAAGGCTTATGTGGCAAGGCTTTTGGGCTATAGCTATCCACCTCGAAGCTATAGTTAAAGCCCCTGAAGCGTAGAAATGATGGGACTCATCGGCGCAGGTAACAACCCCATGGTTGGAATGACCGTTGCGGTTGCGGTTGCGATTGAGGAAGCAAGCAAGTAATTCCTTGATTTTCAAGGCTTTTTGAACGTTCCGCAGGGGCGAACTGCGTTCGCCCGCGGGCGTTCAAAGAACGCCCCTACAAATAAACAAAAAACGGACACATCATTTTGGAGCTTTCTCCAAGTGATGCGTCCGGCTTTTTGCTTTATTATTCAATTACCGTTGTGCCGAAATCTGTGAACGTCCAGGTCGTTTGCCCCGAAGTATTTACAATTTGATTACCCATATTCATAGTCTGTGAATAATCACAGCTGAATGTTGAGAGCATTCCGTCCTCTGTAAATGAGGCTATCGCCTCGCGAATTTCGATTCTAGTAGGAGCGTCAAAGAGTGCGCCGTTGTCATCTACTCCCTTTAATACCTCTTCCAAAACTATTTGTTCCGGTACTCTATATGTATTCGTTTCTGCATCGTATTTGAAATTATCATAATTTCGAAGAACAAGTAAAAACATCTGTGAATTTTGAATCTTTTGCGTTTCTGCAGCTTCTCCGTCAAATACAGTAGTATACTCGCCTGAATCATTAGGGGAGCCAACCTCACCTGCTCGAATGGTAAATTCAATTTTGTCAGATGTAACTTTTATTTTTTGCCAAACGTCAGACGTGGAATCGTATACTCCATCCACAGTGACAGACATTTTGCCCTCAAAAACAACCGTATAATTTTGGAAAATCTCGTCAGTGAGCTTTGAATTCCATTCGGATTTTTCAACACCGTCAAATGGGGCTTTTGCGGTGGTATTAGCCTCTGTGGTGGTATTAGCTTCAGTTTCTTTTGCTTCTTCGTCAGAATCGCAGCCAACTGCAATGGTCAAGCACAATGAAAGGCACAAAAGAATCATAAATATTTTAGCAAATTTAGTGTTCATATAAATCCATTCTCCATTCTCATCATACGGCTGACTTACAACACATTATAGCATACAAGAAAATAATTGTCAAGGCATTAATAAGCTATTGGAAAACGCTCAGCGGTTTTTTCGGTAACCCTATTAGCAAAAACATTAAAACGCGATATAAATGCATTCAGCAAAACTTGAAACGATGTGTTCAGCGGATAAAGATTTTGCAATGCAAATATATCAAAAATGCTTATGCGGCAAGGCTTTTGGGCTATAGCTATCCACCTCGAAGCTATAGTTAAAGCCCCTGATGCGTAGAGATGATGGGTCTGATCGGCGCAGGTAACAACCCCGAGGTTAGTAGACCGTTGCGGTTGCAGTTGCTATCGAAGAGGCAAGCAAGTAATTCCTTGATTTTCAAGGCTTTTTGAGACTTCCGTAGGGGCGAACTGTGTTCGCCCGCGGGCGTTCAAAGAACGCCCCTACAAATAAACAAAAAACGGACACATCATTTTGGAGCTTTCTCCAAGTGATGTGTCCGGCTTTTATAAAAATGATTTTTTTCGTTTAAGGGACGTCCTCAAAGCGTGGTTTTATTCCTTCGTTTTGATGATCTTGACGGGCTTGATGCGCTTGATCTTGATCATGGGAAGGGCCAAGGAGAGGATCGAAAGCAGGAAGATCAGCAGGCAATTGAACAACGCCACGGGCAGCTTGAAGGTCAGGAAGTCCAGGTCAAGCATTACGTGTGTGGGAGCCAGCCTTGAAAGTGATTCGATCAGGACGTCATTCGCTATCCCGATGAAGACGTAGTATCCCACCGTCATCAGTATGCTTGTCAGGATGGCGATCAGCATGATATGCAAGCCAAAGACAACGCCAACCGTTTTGTTGTGAGTGCCGATCGCCTTGAGGATACCGATCTCGTGAAGCTTATCCTTGATCATCCTCGTGGCAAAGTTGACCAGAATAAACACCACGCCCAAGCACAGGAAGATCGCCACCAGCTCGAAGATGGGAACAAACACCTCAACCGCACGGGTCATGGTATGAATGGCCTCGATCAGGATGCTTTGAAATTCATATTGCATACCGTCGGCCACCTCCACCGCCTGCCCAAGTCCCTCTTCTCCGTCAAAATACAGGGCAACGGGGAAGACCGAATCCTTGTAGAACAGCGAAAACAAATCGTCCGATAGGGTCAATGTGTTGGCATTCGTCAGCTTGACCGTGACCGTTTCCTCAAAGAGAGGAGACTCCTTTTTCACATCCCAAAAGGCAAAGTGCGAAAGCGTTTCCCGATGCGGGACAAAATCCTCTGCCCAATCCGTGCCGCCTGCCTCGACACGTTCGGGGAAGATCTGTGCATACAGCTGCATCGGCAGATACACGGTGCGCTCGCTGCCCTCGTCAATCACACGAGGAGCGATCTCGGAGGAAAGATAGTTTTTCTCCCCGTCATAAAAGGAGCAGTAAGCACGGTCCTGCGCTGCGATGGTGAGGAAGGAGGTGATCTCCGCCCCCTCGGGAATTTCAATATAGTCCGATACGTAATAGTCTGTCTCGGAGCCCGTTATGTGCAGATCCCCCGTGGCCTTCAGGGTATGTCCGCCGTTGTGCATAAACACGTCCTCGCCCAGGGGCGTTCCGTGATCAAAGGCCAAGATCGGATAGGTCTGCTCTGTGCCGTACAGCTCTACGGTCAGCTTTTTGATCCAGTTCTTATAGTAAGATACACGTATATATTTTGCCCCCTCGGGGATATTGGGCGCTGTCCTTGTGTAGCGCCATGTGTGATTGTAGGGTAGCTCAACGCTTCCGTTGTCACGGCTGCTGCAGATGTGATAGCTTGATGCATCTTGCCCCACGGCGTTCCGAAAGGAAAGATGGTAATAGCTTGGATACATCCAACTCTCGGCAGCGATATACTCCTCTAAAAAGTGTGTATTCGTGGTATAGGAATAGCCAAGACGCTCATAGACGTCCTGCAAAAAGGCTTGAAAATCCGAATCCTCATAGAGCTCGGTCGCAGACAGTGACGGATTATTCTCCATCTTGTCAAGCAACGCTCCGTGCTTTTCCTTATAATCTGTTTTGATGATACCGTTAATGATAAAAACGTCCTGCGTCCAACCGCTTGAGAAGGCATATCCCCATTGGATCAGGTGGGCGTAGTTCTTGCCTATGTAATTGGGCCTTAGCAGGATCGCATCTGCCACATAATCGGTGATGATCACACCCTGCGGGTGAGGATTACTTCTTTTGGCGCAATATTCGATCTCACCGAAGGCATCCTCCAAAAAGGCATCGTCCACCACCAGCGTTGCGATCGTTTGGCGGATATAGGGGCTTTGGGAAAACAAAACGCCTTTCCTTCCGCGCATGACGTTGGACTCCGCCAGCGGGATGCTGAGGGAAAGTCCTTGATAGATGGATCCTCTATAGCCTGCTTCGTAAAACGCTTCGATATCCTCGGGGTTCAACCTGCCCAGGGCATTGAGCTGTGTTAGTGCCTGCAGCTCATCGTCCACCGTTTTATTCATCAGGAGAGAGCTTTGCTCGGACTTTGCCAATTCCTTGCTCAGTGTCTTGCCCGCATCAAAATGGATGATGGTCTGCGCCAAGGCCATGATGATCATAATAACGGCAACCATAAACGCCGAAAGGGCGATGGCCAGCTTTTTATTCCTCAAGAACAGTCCCGATAGGCGAAGCGACTTGCGAAGCGAAAGACTCTTATTCTCAATGGCCACCCTCTGCTTGTTATCCGCTTGCTTGGGGGTAGGGGAGAATTTATCGGTCTTTCGCAGGAGCTCCGCTTGCTTGTTTTGGTTGATTAGGCATACATCCTTCTCCGAAAGCGCCAGCCCTGCGGGGTAGATCAACGCACCGTTCTGCAGGGAGACCTCGTCGAGAAAGTCGGGGTTTCGTGTGCGGTCTGCCACAATATGACCGTGTGACAGCTCAATGATACGGTCTGCGTACTTGTCGGCATCATACAGATTATGCGATACCACAAGGATCAAGCAGCTCTTGGATAAGTCACGCAAAAGCTTGGTAATGGCGGTTGCCGTGACGGTATCCAGATTGCCCGTAGGCTCGTCTGCCAAAATGACCCTTGGATTTTTCACGATGGCACGTGCTATGGCGATCCTTTGTCGCTCTCCGCCGCTCAGCTCACCGGGATAGCGGTCCTCATAGCCCGCAAGATCCACCTTTTCCAATGCAGCCCGCACCTTGTCGCCATCCTCAATGCGGCGCAGGTTCAGCGACAAAACGATATTGTCGTAGACCGTCAGCTCGTCTATCAGGTGGTAATCCTGAAAGATAAAGCCGATATGCGTGTTGCGGTAATTGCAAAAATCCTTTTCCCGAAAGGCGGAGAGATCGTTGCCATCCACCACGATCCGTCCCTCGGTGATGCTGTCAAGACCGCCGATCAGATTGAGCAGCGTGGATTTGCCGCTTCCGCTCTTTCCCAAAACAAAGACCAATCCCGCATCGGGAAGCGTTAGATTGACTTGATGCAGGGCACGGCAAACGCTCCGCTTTTTCGAGCGGTAGATCTTTGTCAAATTGGTTATGGTGATCATACGAATCCTCCAACTCATTTCTTTGGCCACGTCGCACGACGGCATACTTCTACCTTTCATTTTACCATATTTTTGCAGGTTGTAAAGAGTATTTTAGCAAAAAAAGGAAGAAATGGACAAGAGAATACAAAAAGGGATTATTCTTTTCTCAAAAAGCGAACACGCCACACAGGCCAAAGCCTGTGTGGCGTGTTCGTTCTATGCTAGGTTAACGGCAAAAGACCGTACCGAGCGAATAGGGAGCAAGCTCGGGAAGCGTCACACGGTAGGTGTCACCGTCCTTTTGAAAATCAAGTACGCATGAAGGGCCGTACTGACCCATAAAGACGAAATGCTCCGAGGCGGGGGACTTGATCTCCAGTGTGATACCGCTTGCCGCACCGATGGTGGGGTTGCAGACAGACACGGCACGTGTCTTGCCCGTTTCCTTGTCGGCACGAACGTACATCACGGCTTGGTGGAGCGAGACGACACGGGCAGAGAGCGGTGAGCCCATATAGGCGCATACGTCGAGAATGCGGTCACGCTGTACAGAGGGGACGTTGCCCTTCCACAGTCCGTAGGTAAAGATGGCAAGCCTGCCGCCCTGCTTGGGGTGTAGAATGGCGGTGGCAACGCCGTAGGGGTATTGCCCATCGGGCATAAAGGGGGGGAGGGCAGGATTGCTTTGGTAGGTGCCGAGTATTTCGGCTGTGTCGTCGAGCGTGTGCAGATAGCTTGGGAAGCTGTCTCCCTTGGCAAACGAGCTGACGGTCAGCAATTCACGGTTATATTTCGGCTGAGCTTTATGGGGCAGAACTCGCTCGGAGAGGAAGAGAAGATCGCTGTGAGACATGGGGGCGGCTTGTGCGCCCGTATCAAAGCCACGCTTATTGATCATGGCCAACCCAAGGCCGTCGGTGATGACGTTGCGGGTAAGCAGAGCATCAAGCTCAGCATCCGTCATGCTTCGTATGGCGGTGGGGTGAAGCAGTACGGTGTCCTTGCCGTTGTCGTCAAAGCACACGGGCATGGCACAGCGCCACAGCATATCCGAGCATTTGTACGGCTCTGACAGATCGGAAAAATCGTCTCCCTCATCAAGGGGCATGCGGGCAATATGCTTTGACATGCCGTATACAAGACCTGTTGCCGTTGTCCTCTCCGAAACCTCGGCAAGAGCTTCGTAATAGGCACGCTGCTCGGAGAACAGGCGAAAATACTGACCGTAGAAATCCACTGTCTCGTTGACGTTCATCATCATGGAGTAGCTGACGTCCGTATTGCCCGATGCGAGGCCAAGGGCCGTTTCAAGGGCCGTGCCCGCAGGGGATTTGCCAAAAACGGAGAAGGGGAGATTTTCGATCTCGGGACAGCGCATGGTGACGTAAGAGGGCAAAATGGAATTCTGATAGGCGATGGAATGGATTTTAGCGAACACTCTGTTCGGGTTGCTGTCCTCGTAGAAGCCTCCGCCGCCTCGCCAAGCAGGCTTGTGGCCTGTGATGCGATGCATTACGTCAAACAGATACCCGTTGCCGTACCCTCGGTAAGCACCGTGAGCACCGCCCTGAAGACCGACACGGGTTTCGGGAGAGGCTTTGCGAACGGCTTCACAGATCTCGCCCATCAAGCCCGAAAGTCCATCGCGAACGAAGCCGATCCACAGCATGCGGAAATCGGGATCACGGTAGCAGCGGCTGACAAGCTCCTCACGCCCTAAGGACAAACTGTGCTTGGCATTGAAGTCAGCTATGCACGAATCGCAGAAGCAACCGAAATTGACGGGAGCGTGATTGGTGGGGCGGAAGTCGTCGTCAATAAAGAGATCGTTGGGGTGTATGGCACTGACGTATGCCGTGACCTCGTCCACAATATACCGACGAAATACCTCACCGTTCCAGCAGAAGCAATAGTCTGCCGTCACGCCGTCGTGTCCCACTAAGCGGCGTGCATTCACCTCGGGCGCGCAAAGCCCCGTGCAGTCATTCTTGCAGGAATACTGCCCGTGACCGATGCTGTTGCTGAGCTGCAGAGACACGCCGATCCCCTCACGGCGCAGCCTCTCGGCCGCCTCGCCGAGAAGACGGGCATGCTCCTTGTGGACCGAGATCGGGGGATAGCCGTAATCGGTGGCGAGCCACACCTCGTCAAAGGAGTAGGGGTATTGCTTATGGAAGGAAATAAAATGATCTATGTAATTCTGTTGATACTGAGATCCCGAGCCAAAACGTTGAATGAGCTTCATAAAAGTCTCCTTACTTTTTTCTTTATACGTTCAGTATAACACAGCGAGGCAGAAAGTCAAGTCTCTTTCTTACGAAAAATTTTCGAAAGTATAACAATCTTGGAAATTATGTAAACATCTTGCAAGCTCTTGCAATTTGAGAAAAGAAAAGGTATAATGACGTTGTAAGATCTATTATGGGGAGGAAATATCATGAGCTTTGAAGTATACACACCGATCTATGACGGTAAGGAGTCGGGACATACCCTGCGCCCTCACGGCAAGGGCTTTGACGTTGCCTTTTCATGCGACCGCAAGGAGAACACGGCCTACCGCCTGTTTACGGTGGGCGAGACAGAGCAGTATTATATGTGGAAGGACGAGCCTGACGGACCGTTTATGTATCGCATGCTGACGGATGGGCTTGACACCAAGCACGCCATCCGTGACCGCTACTGTCTGTCGATTTCTTGCAAAAAGCATGAGGACTATCTCAAGCGGATATACAAAAAGATCATGTGGCCGCCCAAGCTGTCCTATCTCAAAATGCACAGCGTGCCCACCGCTTGGACGATGGGCTTGAGTGTCTCCGCCAAAAATCTTAGCATTTTGGGAAAGGGCTTTTTGCAAATGCGTGTTGACGTGCGCTTGCAAAAGGATGGCGTGGATTCCCGTTGTGTGTACGCCCCCGCGGATATTTCCTACGTGTTGCCCATAGAAGAGGGAACGTATACGGGGCGTGAGTTTCTAAAGGAAATTGAGATTCCCGCCAATACTGCCCACGTCGGCGTATTCGTTGAAGGTATCGGCTATAAGGGTGAGTGCTATATCGAGACTCCCATGCTTTGCGGCAATGGGCAAAATCTATTGCCCTCATTTAACGAAAGTGTGTCCGATAAGAACCACTTGGATTGGGCGGCACAGTACATCAGCCGCAAGGAGTGGCCCGAATTCCGTGTACGCCTGAACGGCAAGGTTATTTTTACGGGTGAGGTGTTCGAGCGATCACACCGCCATTCCGAATGGGAAATATCATTGCCTTCCAAGTACCTGCAAAAGGACAACCTTCTTACGTATGAACTGATCTCGGATTATCACGAGCCTCTGCCCTATACTCTCTATGAGGTGGGTGTGATCGAACAGCCTGATGCCGAGCTTTCGGTTCTCTCTGTTTCACAGGCCGCGCCTGCGGGCGGTAAGGCTCGTGTCCTCATCAAGACGGCAAAGCAGAACATGCGTGTCACTCTTTCGTGCCCCGACGGCAAGCTTTCGGGTAAGAAGGAATGGCTTTTCCGTGCGAAGGGCTTGCACGGTATGCTTCTCGATTGCGAAGAGCCTTGTGAGAATGCCTCCTTCCGCCTTGCGTGGGATGGCGGTGCGGTAGAGGGAACTGTTCAGCGAATTGTACAAAAGACTCAAGACCGTGTCATCACGGGCACGGGAGATATGATCTACGTTCATCAGGATAGGGAAAGTATGGAGGAGTATCTGTCGTGGTATCTTGCCAATCACGTAGGTGATCTTGTGACGATTCGTCCTACCTACCGTTGGTCGGGCACACGAACCATCAACGAGCAGGTATGGCGAGAATTCCGCCGTTTGATGAACGAACTGAATTTGAAATACGTGCTGATGGCGGATGGACGGGAGATTCCCGGTCTTTCCACACAGCCGAGCGAGGAATTACTTCGTGGCAAGGGCTTTCTCGGCATTCAACTGCACGAGAATGACGGTGCTCAGTACTATTGGTCCGTGCGTGAGATTACCTCGCCCACCGTGGAAATGTTTGCTGATATGGTGTACTTTGCATATGCGGAAAAGCCGGAATATACATCATCGCGTCACGGTAAGTCTCATGTCCGATACGTAAACGGTAAGGCGTATTTTTACGCCAACCGTCAGCTTCCTGCCGATTACCGCTTGGCACACGAGCAATCTGTAGCGTCCCTGGCGGCAGTGAGACAGCAGAGAGATACTCGACACACGGGGCCATCCGCTCTCTTCCGTTGTATGTTGGAGGCGGGCTATTCTT
>SVTU01000018.1 GCA_015063655.1 Oscillospiraceae bacterium | reverse complement strand
ATAATGTTTATAAAAAAACACTCCGCCCCTATCATAGGACGGAGTGACATGCACCTCGCGGTACCACCTAATTTTCGACTTTTTCTGCAAAGCCAACACTTTGTGGGCAGATAACGGTGCCTCCGTATCCCGCTACCAATCGCTCTTCACGGGATCTGCTCCGAAGCGAAACGCCACCGTCCTGCCGCACGATCGCTTCCAGCCAAGGCGATCTTCTCTGTGGTGCGAACCCTAAACGGCGCAAACTTCTTCAACGCATTTTCATATGCTCAGTCATTATAACACACTTTATGAAAAAATGCAAGTGGTTTTTCAAATTTATTTTTGTCGGCGGAAGCGATCCCGAAGCCGATACAGATACAGCGTGATTAAGCGAGTCAGCGCCAGATCATACACCACAAACGTCACGCACGCAAGGCCTGCAAAGATCGCAACCAGCATGGGAACGGCAAACAGCGTATCGGTTCCCGACAAAAGGTAGACAGACATAAACAGCATCACGCCAAGGGCCAAAAGGAAGATGCCGAGCTTACAGAGGAAGCCCACGCCCCGCGCCATGCGCCTCTCGATCTTCTCCTTGAGAATGGGATAGTAGCCGAAGAAGCCCGCATACAGCAAGGCGGGAAGCTTAGAGGGCAACAGCAGCAGAGACAGCACCGACGTGACCGCATACACAAGCCACGGGTACGCCCCGCCGTACTCGATAACGGCAAACACGGCAAACAGCGAGGCAATGACCGCCATAGAGATATCCAGCACCTCGATGAGCGAGCCAAGATACAACAGCACCACACCAAGGGCGCACAGCATGGCGCACACCGCCACACGGCGTGTGCTTTTTGGGGATTGTTGTTTCATACAGCACCTCTGCCTCAGCAGCAGGAGATCAGGTCTCCGCCCATGCATTCACAGCAGCAGTCGGCGCACATCAGGCCGCTACACACGTCACAACCCGAGCAGCCACCGCCGCCCGAGGTATTATAGCCGTTTCCGTAGCCCCCCGCTCTGCGGCGAAGCTCGTTTTGTGCGGCACGGTATTCGTTGTTATACGGCTCGATGGAGCAGGCAATATCAAAGCAACGCTGAGCATCCACGTAGTGGCCGCGGCGCAGGTGGACACAGCCATACAGGAAATGCCACTCGCCGTTGCGGTCGCCCTCCACCACGCCAAGCAATATCTTCTCTGCCTCGTCCACGTTGTTGGCGTTGATCAGACGGCGCACCTCGGCATAGGTGGGATTGGAGGACGTATTGCTCGTTCTGTACTGATATCCGCCCTGTCCCGAGGACGAGGAGCTGCTGCCGCCGTTTGCACGCATCTTCTGGATCTCCTCATAGGCGGCGTTGACCTCCTTCATCTTCTCGCTGGCGAGATCGGCAAGGTCGCTGTCACGGTACTTATCGGGGTGATATTTGCGTGCCAGAGCACGGTACGCCTTCTTGACCTCATCGTCGGAGGCGTCGGGGGACACCCCTAAAACCTTATACGGATCATTCATATATCGTATCGCTTTCCTTTCTTACAGACTCCTCGCCACGTCCCGAGGCAGAGGCAAGCACACGCTCCACCGTTTGGGGCATACCGAGATATAGGATATTATATATCACGTTTTTATGCGTTTCACTCTCAAAATCCAACAGATCCAAGGCACGTTCCGCCCCCATCAGCTCGTTCTTGAGTGCGGCGGCAAGACCCTCCGAGGCCTCCATAAAGTCCTTTTTGTCGGGATACATCAAGGCAAAGGGATTGTAGCGCCCCCGCTTGACATCCTCGGTATAATCGTCGATGGCATCCACAAGGTAGATCCACCGCCCGATATGGCGGCCAAGCTGCTCGGCAATGCGCCGCCTGCCGTCGGTCAAGCCGAACGACACGATCTCGGCGAGCAGGTCGCCAAAGGCATCGGCGGGCTTATCGGCACTTGGCAGTCTGTCACGCTCGATCTCGCCAAGGCGGGCAAGGCTCGCCGCCACGGCCCCATCCGTCTCTATCAGCTCCGTCTGCCCCCGAAGGGCTCGACGGCGCATATGCGAGAGCCAAGGGCGCACGGCACGGGCCACCAGCCTTTTGGTCCCTCTCTCGTCATGGACGTCATCCAGGGTCTTATGATACGCCAGCACCGCCGAGGCACGGGCGCAAAGGGCCAATTCCCCGTTATAGACCATCACGCTTCTCCGCTTAAGGGGGTGCGCCAAACAGCGCTTTTGCTCAAAGGAAAAGGGCGTTTCGGTCAGAGCCAACCGCACGAGAGCCAAAAAGGCAAAGTCATAATTGAGCGTCATGCGTGAGCATTGCCCCGTGCATTTGCCCATGGCACGGCACAGCCCGCAATAGGTGGCACGGTACGCTTCATATTCCCGAACCCTCAGCTCGGGGGTATGCGTTCTGACGTATCCGAACATACCGCACCTTCCTTTCTCGGCCAAGCCTGCTTTTCTGTACATTCTATTATATGATAGCGCATTCTTGCCAAAAAAACAATGGACTATTTGTAAATATTCACTTTATTTTTTGTTTTTGGGCTTCTTTTTCTTTTTTACGGCGGAAAAACCGAATTTTCCAAGCCGCTGCCCCAGGGCATAATATTCGCCGTGCGCATAGGCGGCAAGCCCTGCCCGCTCTACGTGCAACGCCCCCTTCTCGTCAAGCAGAGCCTCGTCCACATCCACCGCCACGATATCGGCCAAAAACATATCGTGCGAGCCAAGAGAGATCACGTCGGTCACACGGCATTCCAAGCACAGCGGGCTTTCGGCAATGAGCGGGCAGGCGACCTCGCTCGCCTGCTCCCTTGTCAGTCCGCACCGTGCGAATTTATCCACCTTGGCACCCGTATACATGCCGCAAAAGTCGGCGGCACGGACGAGAGCAGCAGGTGTGAGATTAACAACGAATTCCCCGCTTTTCTTGATGATGTCATACGAATACCGCTCGGGGCGCACGGAAATATAGGTTTTGGGAGGCACTGTGTTCACAATGCCCGTCCATGCGATGGTGATGATATTGTCACGCTCGCCGTCCGAGCAGGTGACCATAGCGGGAGGCACGGGTGCTGTCAGCGCACCGCCCCGCCAACGACGCTTACTCATTTCGCCTGCCCCCTTTCGATACCGCACAGCGTGCGAATGGCCTCGCCTGCGGCGATCATGCCCGCCACGGGCGGAACAAAGGATACACTGCCGGGGATCGCCTTGCCATGCTCTCCAAGCATCGGAGAGTGCGGCACGTGCGCCTCCTCGGTAGAATACACCACCTTGACGTGCTCGATGCCGTGGCGGCGAAGCTCTCGGCGCATCACACGGGCCAAGGGGCAAACCGAGGTGTTTGCAAGATCCTCCACCTCAAATGCCGTGGGGTCAAGCTTGTTGCCCGTTCCCATACACATGATCATCGGCACGCCTGCCGCCACGGCACGGCGTGCGATCTCCACCTTGGCACTCACCGTATCGATGGCATCAATGACGTAATCAAAGGCAGAAAAATCCAGCTGGGTTTCGGGCAAAAAGAAGATGGGATAGGTCACAACACGGGTCTCGGGCGCAATGTCTGCCACACGCTCGGCCACCACGTCCACCTTGCGGCGTCCCACCGTGGAGGATAGGGCGCAAAGCTGACGGTTGATGTTCGATTCACTCACCGTATCGTGATCGATCAGGTGCAATTCGCCCACGCCGCCCCGTGCTAAAGCCTCTGCCGCCGCCGCTCCGACGCCGCCAAGTCCGAACAAAGCCACACGGGCGGACCGAAGCCGAGCCATCGCCTGCTCGCCCATCAAATATTCCTGTCTTGACCATCTCTCTTGCATGTTTACCTCCAAGCCCATTGACAAATCGGTCGATCCGTGCTATAATGAGCCTACTATATTATTTCGAAAAGGAGTCTTTTTTATGGATAGAAAGCTGGGAATCAATTCCAACTGTATACGGGGCATGAAGGAGCTTGACGTTCTGCCTCTCATCAAGGAAGCAGGCTTTGTCTCCTTCTTTACCCAGGCCTATACCGTGTCAGAGGTCACGGCACTCAAGGAGCAGGCCGATAAGCTCGGGCTGTTCTACGAGAGCGTTCACGCCCCCTTCCGAGGCATCAATCCCATTTGGCTTTCGGGCATGGATTATCTGCCCATCTACCGTGGCCTGAAGGAGTCGATCGACGCCTGCGCCCAAAACGATATCCCGATCGTGGTGATGCACCTGTCCAGCGGCTGGAAGGCTCCCGAGATCAACGACCTCGGCCTTGCCCGCTACGATGCCCTTGTGGAGTATGCCGCCGAGCGCGGCGTGACCATCGCCTTTGAAAATCTGCGCAAGATCGGCAACGTGGCGTATTTTGCCGACCGCTATGCGAACGTACCGAACGTGGGCTTCTGCTACGACTGCGGACACGAGCATTGCTACACCAAGTATATTTCCTGGCCCGATATCTTCCGCAACCGCATCGTCTTCACGCACATTCACGATAACCTTGGGCGAGGCGACGAGGAGACGGGAGATCCCGACCTGCACTGGCTTCCCTTTGACGGCACAAAGGACTACGCCTTCATGATGCGCCAGCTTGACCGCTACGGCTATGAGGGCACGCTCTCTCTTGAGGCCGCCAACCATACCCGTCCCGAGTATCTGGCCATGACCCCCAAGGATTTCCTTGCCACCTGCTACGAGCGAGCCGCCAAAATCGCTAAGATGTAACATCTTCAACAAATACCCACCCGCATGGCGGGTGGGTATTTGTATGGCCGCGGATGCAAGGCCGCACGTCGTGCCTCGTTTGCCCGCAGACAAGCGGCTTTTCTCGATGCCCCTTGGGCATCGCACGAAGCGTTTACTGTCTTCTGATCTTAACCGTCAGACCCATCCCGTCAAGCTCGACCTTGCCCTCGTACTCAGGCTCGGCAACGACCGTGCGCTCGGCCAAAAGGTCATGGCACAGCTGCTCCTGCTTCTCGTTCAGAACGTCGGCAAGCAGAGCGGAATCGGTCACAAGCTCGATATAGATGCGGTCGCTGACGTCAAAGCCCGCATTCTTACGGAACACCTGGCACTGGCGCAGAACGTCGCGAAGCAGACCTGCTCTCTGCAGCTCCTCGGAAATGGTGGTGTCCAATGCCACAAAATCGTTCTCCGTCTTGTAAACGGCCACGTTGTCTCTTGCCTTGGCGTTTACGGTGAAGACCTCGGCCTCTACGTCAAGATCATCGATGTGAATGCTCTCGCCTCTCTTGACCGCATCGGACAGCGTCTGCTGTGTCAGGGCGTCAAGACCTGCCAGATAATTCTTCACGTCGTTGGCACGGTTCTTCAGCACACGGCCCGCCACCTTGAAGTTAACGGTGAGGTAGTTGGCCTCCAGAGAAGAGGTATCCTCCAGCTCCTCGATGCGAAGCACGTTCAGCTCGCTTTGGATCACGTTCTCAAAGGTAGCAATGGCGTTACGGCGAGCATCGTTCTTGGCGACGTACAGGCAGGACAGAGGCTGACGGATCTTGATCTGCTTTTCGTTACGAAGCTTCAGACCCAAAGAGATCATATCTCTTGCCTCGGTCACGGCGTCAAGCAGGGCATCGTCCTCAATATCAAAAGAAGCATCCACCGTCGGCCACTCGGCAAAGAAGACAGACTCTGCCGTCTCGTCCGAATATCTCTTCACAAAGTGCTGCCACGTGTATTCCGTCATGAACGGAATGATGGGCGCCATAATCTGCGTGATGGTCTTGATGGCATAGAACAGCACGCCGTAGGCGTTCTTCTTATCCTCGCTGTTCTCGTTGCTCCAGAAGCGCTGACGGTTAACACGGATATAGAAATTGGAAATATCGTTGACAAAGTCCTCAAAGGCCATCACGACCTCACGGGTCGTGTAATCGTCCATGTACGCCGAGGCCTCACGGATGAAGCGGTTGGTGCGGATCACCAGCCAACGGTCGATAGGACACAACGCCTTGGCATCCAAGGCCGACAGATCCACCTTGGTATTGTCAATATCGGCATAAGTGGCAAAGAAGGTCTCAAGATTCCAGTAAGCGAGCAGCTTTCTCTTGGCCTCATCGCCAAGGTTGAAGCCGAAGCGCACGTCAGCAGACGTGGAGGACGAGGAGAAGATATAGCGGGAGGCATCGGCGCCGATGACGTCGGCAGCCTCGTCAAAGCGGATCATAAAGCCCGTCTTCGAGAACTTGCTTCCGTCCTCGGAAACGACCACGCTGTACGTACCCACTCGCTCGTACGGCGGCTCATCGATCAGCACGGTACTCATAAAGAGCATGGAATAGAACCACAGGCGGATCTGCTCCTTCATTTCCAACACGTACTCGGCGGGGAAATACTGCTTCCAGTAGTCCTTGTCGGTAAAGTACTTGATGGTGGAGAACGGAACGATGCCCGCATCCAGCCACACGTCACCGACCTGGGGAATTCTCTGCACACTCTTGCCGCAATCGGGGCAGGTGATCAGCACGTCGTCGATCCACGGGCGGTGCAGGTGAGGAATGGCATCCACCTTCGCCTTGTCCACGGCACGCTCGTACAGCTCCTCCTTGGAGCCAACCACCGTCAGCTTGCCGCAATCGCACAGATAGAACGGAAGCGGCAGACCGTAAAAGCGCTTACGGGAAATGTTCCAATCGGACATGTTCTCCAGCCAGTCCTGCATTCTCTTGCCCTGGTAGGGGGGATTCCACTGCACCTTCTGTGCGTTCTTGATCAGGCGGGGACGCAGCTCGTCCACGGCGATCGCCCATTCCTTAACCAGGCGGAACAAAATCTCATGCTTACAGCGCCAGCAAACGGGATAGCTGTGCTTATACTTATGCGTATAGAAGAGCTTGCCTCTCTTGCGCAGCTCGTCGAACACGAGCTGACGGCTCTGTTGGGCGTCTACGCCCGAAAGGAAGCCAAAGCCCTCGTAGAAAATACCGTATTCGTCCACGGGAATGATGCGGGGCAGACCGATGGATTCGCCCAAGGCAAAGTCCTCTGCACCGCAGCCGGGGGCGATGTGAACAACGCCGCAGCCCTCTGCCTCGTCTACCTCATCCCACAGCACGATCTTGTGCGCAAACTTCTGCTCGTCCATCTCGGGGAAGCAGGTCTCGTACTCCAAGCCCGCAAGGTCGGCACCCGTCATGGTATCAAGAAGCGTTACGCCCTCCTTGCCCGCAAACTTCTGCTTGTAGTAGTTCTCGGAGGTGACGTAGTTGTGCTCCTCGCCCTCTACGTGCAGGCGCACGTAGCTCATGCGCTCGTTGACTGCCAGCGCCACGTTGGCAGACAGCGTCCACGGCGTGGTGGTCCACACCAAAATATAGTCGTTGGTATCCTTGATGGGAAGCTTGAAGAACACCGCCTCGTGCTCGATCTCACGATACGAGCCGGTCATCTCATGTTCGGAGAGCGAGGTGCCACAGCGGGCGCACCAAGGCATGGGCTTGTAGACCTGACGGATCCAGCCGCCCTCGTCACACTTCTTCAGAAACGCCCAAATACCCGTAATGTTCTCATCGGTATAGGTAAAGTAGGAATTGTCCCAGTCCATCCACTGCCCGAGACGCTTGGACTGCTCGGTAATCACGCCCGAGAACTTCTTAACACGCTCAATGCACTTGTCGGTAAACTTATCCAGTCCGTATTCCTCAATGTCGTGCTTGGTCTTAAAGCCCAGCTCCTTCTCAACCTCAACCTCAACCCACAGACCCTGAGAGTCAAAGCCGTTGCGGTAATGAGAATCGTAGCCCTTCATGGCGTGGTGCTTAATGAACACGTCCTTGAGGGTTCTGCCCCACACGTGATGAACGCCCATGGGGTTGTTGGCCGTGATAGGACCGTCGATAAAGCGGTACTTCGGACCGTTTTCATTTTTCTTTTTCAGCTTCGCAAAGCAATCGTTCTTTTCCCAGAAATCGAGAATCTCCTTCTCCTTTTCCACAAACGAATACTTGGTGTCAAACTTCTCCTGCATTTTATTATATCCTTTCCGCAAATTGTCAGAAATCTTTACATACATAGGCAGTATAACACATCTTTTCGAAAAAGTCAACCACTTTATTATATTTATATGAGAATTCGCTGTGAATATCCGCACGGAAACGACCGCACGGCAGGAGCTTGACAAATGTCGAAAAACGCAGTACAATGATATCAACGACCAAATAGGACAGAAAGGAAGAAACAACATGGGAAAAGCAGACCGTGAGGTCTTAGCCAAAAGAATCGCCGAAGGCGAGGAAAGAGAGAGACAGAAAATAAAAAAAGAAAAGAAAGAAAAGATCAAGAAGGAAAAGGTTTCCTTCTGGCAGGACTTCAAGAAGTTCGTCACACGCGGTAACGTCTTGGATTTGGCCGTTGCCGTGGTCATTGCCAATGCCTTCAACGCCATCGTAACCGGTCTTGTGAAAAACGTCATCACCCCCTTCGTTACCTATTTCACCAGCGGTGTCAGCATCAACGAATGGGAATGGGTGCTTCGCCAAGAGGTGCTGAACGCAGAGGGCAAGGTTGAGATCGCCAAGATCTCCGTGATGTATGGCCTGTGGCTTCAGACCATCATCGACTTCATCATCATCGCCTTCTCCATCTTTGTGGCCGTTCGCATCGTCAACGGCATGAGAAAGAAGCTCAACCGCAAGGAAGAGGACAGGAAGGCCGCCGAGGAGGCCAAGAAGAAGGAAGAGGCCAAGGCAGCCGAGGCAAAGGCCAAGGAAGAGGCCGAGAGAAAAGCAGCCACCGAGGCCGAGTTCTATGCAAACGTCAAGGAGCAGTCGGCTCTGCTTCGCGACATCAAGGAGCTTTTGAAGAAGTAATCACACCATACAAAAAAGGGGCTGTCTTGCACACGCAAGACAGCCCCTTTGAGTCTTTACAGATATTTTTTAAAAGTAAAGCTCGCCAAGCGAATATGCTCTCGGTTGACGGTATACGACATGGCAAGCTCGCCGTCTCGATAATACTGAACGAAGGGATAGAAGCAGCTGGCGTGCATGTCGGCACACAGCACGAGCTCACTGTCGGCAAGCCGTTGGCGGTTGATTCGCACAACACCGATATGCTCACGGTCGATGGGAGCATGAAAGAGATACAGCTCGTCCCCGTATCGGATAAAATCGGAACGGGATTGGCAATCGTCGATCAACACGGGCTTTTCCCACGTGCCGCTGTCCAGATGATAGGCAGTGAGAAAGCCTGTGGCATTTTCGCTATGCTGTCTGACGAAATAATAGCAAACGTCATCCCACACATACACGGCATTTTCCCACTTGGAGTCGTTGGGAAAATCGGGGGCAGAGACGTATTCCCACGTGATCAGATCTCGGCTTTTGATCAAGCACGTAAAGTCCCCGCTGTATGCGCCCGAATAGTAATACCTGACCCCATTTTCCAAGCGATAAGAGAGCTTTTGCATAATGCCGATATCGGCATACATGCTCTTGTAGGGGATACCGCCTGCCGTGAGGGCGGAGCGAATACCCGTGGCGGAAAAGTCGTTGACAACATTGCCCACCTTAAAGCGATTGATGCCAATCTTACCGAGGCTTTTTGTGTGGGTATCAAACGGGCAATAGAAGCGATAGTAATTCTCCTCCACCCGTGCCGTCCATAAAACGTACAGCGTGCGCTCGTCCCACGGCATGAGAATGGTATCATACACACGGTCTACGATCTTACCGCCCAGGGTGTCGCCCGCTGTTTGCAGATCGAAAAAGGTCTTGCTCTCCAGGTCGTCAAGCGGCGCATAGCAAAGTCTTGCCGTTTGGTCCTTGGGGTTTTCGCTCGGCTCCTTTTTGTTGGCGTAATACGACATGTACACGCAACCGCCCATAACGGTAAAAGTAGATACGTGCGCCATCTTGTCCCCTTCCCTTTCAAAATCGGACAGAATATGCTCGGCAATATCCTTAGCAAAGGCATCGCCCCTTCGGTGTGCCTTTGCATTGCCCTCATAGGAAAGATGGGCGGCATAATCGGTGATGGGGGCATTGCTTGTGATCTGCTCTGGCTTATCGGTCTTGATGTCTTCTCTAAACATACGTTTCTCCTTTTTGCTTCTGATAAAGAATAGAGCAATGGACAGAATGGCTAAGCCTTCGTTCAGTGCCCCGATATACGAGCCGATTACAAGATCGTAGATAAGGAAGGCACAGGAAACGGGAATGGAAATCAGCTTGGTAAGCTGTGGGCGGTCGATCCACAGCGACAACGTCACAAAGCTTGAGGCGGTAATGGGAAGCAGATCATACCAAGAGGAAAAGGTGCGAAGACCAAGCCCCCAGTTGAGCAGAATAAACAAAACGGGCCATATGGCGTGTGCTGCCCAACGATTCGTTTTGCGTTTGACAAATATGCACTCTCGAAATATCCCCACCGCATTGGGGATCATGCCCGCAAACGCACCGAGGCATAGATAGTGAGCAGACCAAAGCACGTCTGCCGATAGCTTGGCAAGCAGCATGCCCCGTCTCGTTTTTTGCTGATACAGCATAAACAGCGACACAAGAGCGCCCGCTCCAAACAGGTAAGTAACGAGGGTCATATCGGTAACTCCTTGACAAAACGGCCTTCTTATGATACCATTATATTGGTTGATACACCAGGTGTCAATACTGTATATTGGATAAAATTAACACGATATTGCAAAAAAGGAGACGGTATGATCGGCATACGGCGTGAAAACTATAAGAATGGCTTCGGCGAGCTTCCGTTTTTGCTGTACCCGCATCTGGAGCGAACGCCCCTGACGTGCAGCAGAGAGCAGAATTGGCATGACAATCCGGAGCTGCAGCTCTGTCTTGACGGAGAAGGGACGGTGCTTCTGAACGGGGTAGCGTATCCCTTTATCAAGCATGATATTGTGCTGGTGAACGCCAACGATATTCATTACACCCGCACGGAGAGCAAGCTTACGTATTTGTGCCTGATCGTGGATACGGAGCTGTGCGTGCGAAACGGCTTGGATCATCACGCCGTGTCCTTTACGCCCCGTATTCGGGACGAAAGGCTTTCCTCTCTTTTGCATCGCTTGGCAGACGTCTGCGAAAGCAAGGACGACGGCCTGCGTGTAGCACGTGCCACCTCGCTGGCCCTGCAGATCCTTGTGGTGCTGTTTGAGGACTATGCCCAAAAAAGAGAGGATACGCAGGGTGGAGACAAGCACTTTGCGGCAGTGAAGCAGGCGGTGGTTTACCTGCAGGAGCATTACGCCGAGCATATCCGCCTGGATGAGGTGGCCCGCGCCGTGCTGACAGACAAATATGCGCTGTGCCGACACTTCAAGCAGCTGATGGGCGTAACGCTGTTCTCCTATCTTCATCAATACCGCTGTGTGCGTGCCACAGAGCTGCTTTTGTCGGGGCGCTCGGTCGGCGATGCCGCCTCAGCGTGCGGCTTTGACAATCTGTCCTTCTTCACGAAAACCTTTAAGCGTTACACGGGCCGCTTACCAAGCGAGGTAAAAACGAGAGACTTGGCGCATCTGCGATAAGATCAATTCCGATAACAAAGCAAATCAAAACATACAAAAGCTAACGTTTCAAAAGGATCATAAAAGCGACAAAACGGGGCTGTCTCAAGGGCAAATTTGAGACAGACCCGTTTCGCTTATAGGGCATGCGCCAAAAGCCATCTGGTCACGCCGTCCTCCTCGTTGCTCCCGATAACGGCCGTGGCGGCCGCCTTCACCTCCTGCTCGGCGTTGGCCACGGCATAGCATTCGTCCGCCACCGCAAAAAGCGGTAGATCATTGACACCGTCGCCAAAGCACACCAACCGATCGCACGCCAAGCGCTGCTTGAGGTCAAGCACGCCGTCCGCCTTCGTGGCACAGCGGGGAAAGATCTCCAGCCACCAATACCCCGAATACATCTCACGCTGGTATACGCACCGATAGGTATGCCGAAATTGCCCGTAAAGAGCTGACAGCTTCTCTTCGCTGTCAATACACAAAATATTAAAGAGCGCATGCCCCTGCCAAAGGGCTTCTGCGCTGTCCGTCACCCTGCCTCGGGGGTCGCCCTCGTGCATGGCAAGATACGCCCGTCCGCCCTCGGTCAAGCGCTCAGGCATCAGGGAATACCGCTCCCCCGCCTCGGTCATGGTATACACGATGGGGGTCACGCCCAAGTGATCGGCCGCCGTGCGAATGGTCGCCACGTCCTCGGCAGAAAAGGCGCACGAGCGCAAAATATGCCCCGTTTCCGGCTGTACGGTAAACACGCCGTTATGCAGGACCACGGGGAGCGAGGTTGTCAGTCCCCCCGTTACGGTCGTTGCGGTATACAAGGAACGTGCCGTGGCATACGAGAACAGCACACCACGGGCCGTAAGCGCACGAATCGCTTCACAGGTAAAGGACGACAGGGTACGGTTGCCCCTTAGCAGTGTGCCGTCAAGATCACTGATATATAAGGTGCGCATGCACGTTCCCCCTTCCCTTCCGTTTATCCATAGTATACCATGCGGAATTTCTTTTGTCAAGAAACGAGGCATGATTGACAAACAGCGGCGAACGTGATATAATATGGTACAAAAGAAATCTATGATACGAGAGGCTATACTATGTTGCAAAGCACGTCCGTTGCCGTGATCGGCGCAGGACACGCAGGCATTGAGGCGGCACTCGCCTGCGCCAGAACGGGGATCGATACCGTTCTTTTCACCATGTCGCTTGACGCCATTGGCAATATGCCCTGCAATCCCTCCATCGGCGGGACGGGCAAGGGCCACCTTGTGTATGAGATCGATGCCCTCGGCGGTGAGATGGGTAGGGCGGCCGATGCCGTCACCCTGCAATCACGCACGCTCAATCTCGGCAAGGGGGCGGCCGTTCACTCCAAGCGGGTGCAGGCCGACAGACGCACCTATCAGAGAGTTATGAAGCAAACGCTGGAAAATTCTTCCAATTTGAGGCTCATACAGGCTGAAATCGTAGACGTTGGCGTCAAGGACGGCGAGGTCTGCTCGGTCACCACCTCGCTTGGCGAGGAATGGACCTGCCAAAAGGTGATCATTTGCTCGGGCACGTATCTTGCGGGGCGCGTGTTTGTGGGAGACAAGAGCTATGAAAGCGGCCCCGACGGCATGCTTGCCGCCAAGGGCCTATCCGATTGTCTGCGAAGCCTTGGCATTCGTTTGATGCGTTTCAAGACGGGCACGCCCGCCCGTGTGCTTCGGCGCACCGTCGATACCTCACGTTTAGAGCGTCAGGACGGAGAGGACAATCCCATTCCGTATCATTATGCCAACTCGGAGGAGGATGCCGCCGCACGCCCTTCCCTTCCCTGCCATATCGTATACACCAACGCCGAAACGCACAAGGTCATTCGGGACAATATTCACCGCTCCGCCATGTATTCGGGGCAAATTCACGGAACAGGACCACGCTACTGCCCCTCAATCGAGGATAAGCTCGTCCGCTTCGCCGACAAGGAACGCCATCAGCTGTTTTTAGAGCCTATGGGGGCAGACACCGAGGAGATGTATATTCAAGGCTTTTCCACGTCGTTGCCTACCGACGTTCAGCACAGCATGCTTTCAACGCTGACGGGCTTTGAGCATGCACAGATCATGCGATACGCCTACGCCATCGAATACGATTGCGCAGACCCGCTTCGGCTTCTTCCCACCCTGGAATTCAAGGAAATTCGTGGCTTGTACGGCGCAGGTCAGTTCAATGGAACCTCGGGTTACGAGGAAGCAGCCGCACAAGGCCTTGTGGCAGGACTTAACGCCTCACTTTCGCTCAGGGGCTTGCCTGCCTTCGTTCCGCTCCGTTCGGAAAGCTATATCGGAACACTCATTGACGATCTTGTTACCAAGGGGACGAACGAGCCCTACCGCATGATGACATCGCGCTCCGAATACCGCCTGCTGTTGCGCCAGGACAATGCCGATGAGCGATTGACCGAGATCGGCTTCCGTGCAGGACTTGTCACAGAGGGGCAGTATCAGGCATTTTTGCAAAAGCAAGAAAAGATCAAAGCAGAAACGGAACGCTTGGAGAGCACCTACCTCTCCCCTTCCGTGATCAATCCGCTTTTGGATACGCTTGGTGAAGCGAACGTTAACAGCGGAGCTTCGCTCGCCGATCTGTTGCGACGACCCGCCATCACCTATGAAGCACTTGCACCAATCGATGTTTCACGTGAAACACTGCCGAAGCGTATTACACTGACGGTTGAAACCAATATCAAATACGCAGGATACGTCAAAAGACAGCTTGCCGAGGTGCGCAGGCAAAGCAAGCTGGAAGAAAAACTGCTTCCCGAGGATATTTGCTATGAATGTATTAAGGGACTTCGCATCGAAGCGGCACAAAAGCTTGCTAAGATCAGGCCAAGAAGCATTGGGCAAGCTTCCCGCATCAGCGGTGTTAACCCTGCCGACATCAGCGTTTTATTGATCTATCTTGGAATAAAATGAGGATATAATATGAACCAAACCGATTTTATGGCGCAGTGTGCCAAAGCATTCGATGAGCACCCCATGCTCCCTGCGCCAACAGAGGAACAGCTATATAAGCTCTTTTTGCTGACCGAACGCATGCTGGACGTCAATCAACACATGAACCTGACCGCCATCAAAGACCCTATTGACGTGATCTATAAGCACTACGTCGACTGCGCCTCTCTGCTCCCGCTCCTTCCGCAGAATGCCAAAGTCATCGACGTTGGGTGTGGAGCAGGCTTTCCAAGCCTCCCTACGGCCATTTTTCGCCCCGATCTTTCCATAACCGCCATAGACAGCACAGGAAAACGAATTCAATACGTCAGCGATACAGCAAGACTGCTTTCGCTCGACCGTCTAACCGCTATCACAGCAAGAGCCGAGGAAGCAGGAAGAAGTGCCGAACACCGAGAGCAATACGACGTGGCAACCGCAAGAGCCGTTGCTTCTCTCCCCGTGTTATGCGAGCTATGCATGCCCTTTGTCAGGTTAGACGGCCTGTTCCTCGCCATGAAAGGCCCCCTGGCTTTGCAAGAGCTCTCCTCCGCAGCATCCGCCATCGAGACATGCGGCGGATGCGAAACAAGTGATATCCCCTTTTCTCTTTACATGCCATCAAGCGCACTGGCCGACGTACGGCACATCATATCTGTCAAGAAGACCGCGCACACGCCAAGAAACTTGCCAAGAAATTTCTCGCAATTATCCAAAAAGCCGCTGTAAAGCGGCTTTTCTCTTTGCCATTCGATCATATATTGCAAAACAAATGCAAAATTTCCATTTGTTTTCCGACATTTCTTACGCAAGCCATGTGGTATGATAAATCAAAAACGTTTCACGTGAAACACAAAGGAGAAGCAAAACATGACCGATTTACGCACACTTTGGCGCAGTAAGCAAGAAACAGAAACGACGAACGCACAATCCGTGCTCCAGATCAGAGCCGACGCCATCCGACCCAACCGAGCACAGCCAAGGGCAGAATTTGACAACAATGCCATTATTCGTCTTGCCGATTCAATCAGACGCTACGGCATTCTACAACCTCTCACCGTTCGCCCCTCCGATTCCGATGACATTTATGAATACGAGTTGATCGCAGGCGAGCGGCGCTTGCGAGCTGCCAAGCTCCTCGGGTATTTGACCG
>SVTU01000017.1 GCA_015063655.1 Oscillospiraceae bacterium | reverse complement strand
GCTTCGAATTTTTATAAGACCTTCACGGCGGTGACAGGCAAGAAGCCAAAGGATTTTGTGCCGAAAGCATAGAAAAAAGGCAATATCAAACCGAAACGGAATGATATTGCCTTTTTTGCCTTTACGGCGTTATTGTCTTACTCAGCAGACTTCTTAGCGTTGAGCATCAGGTTCGTCAGAATGCCGAGAATGAGAGCGCAGGCGATAGAGGTGATCTGAATCTTACCGAAGGAGAGAGACAGACCGCCGATACCCGTGATCAGAATAACGGCAACCACGAACAGGTTCTTGTGCTCGTTGAGGTCAACCTGCTGGATCATCTTCAAGCCCGAAACGGCGATGAAGCCGTACAGTGCTACGCACACACCGCCCATCACGCAGGAGGGAATGGTGTTGATGAAGGCAACGAAGGGAGCGAAGAAGGAGATCACGATCGCACCGATAGCGGTTGCAAAGATGGTGGCAACGGAAGCGTTGCGGGTGATGGCCACACAGCCAACGGATTCACCGTAGGTGGTGTTGGGGCAGCAGCCGAAGAAGGCACCTGCGATAGAGCCAACGCCGTCACCGAGAAGGGTTCTGTGCAGACCGGGGTTCTCAAGCAGATCCTGGCCGATGATGGAGGACAGGTTCTTGTGGTCGGCAATATGCTCGGCAAATACCACGAAGGCAACGGGAACGTACAGCATGGCAATGGTGCCCAGAGCAGCCCAGTCAAAGCCGTTCAGCTCATCAATGGCCTGAACGAAGGCAAACTTGGGAAGGTGCAGGAAGGTGTCAAGATTGATGGTCTTAAACAGACCCGTCAAGGGGGCATAGTTGATAACCTTGAGAGCATCGACGCCCGCTACGTTGCCGATGATGGTGAAAACGGAACCAACGGCGTAGCCTGCGAGAATACCGATAATGAAGGGGATGAGCTTGGAGAACTTCTTGCCGAAGGTAGCGCACAGCATGGTAACGGCGAGCGTAACCAGACCGACGAGAACGGCGATCAGCTTGTTGCCGCCTGCGGGGGCAGTGCCGAGGTCGTTAACAGCATTAACGGCAAGAGACAGACCGATCAGGGCAACCGTAGGACCGATCACCACAACGGGCATCAGCTTGGTGATCCACTTCACACCTGCAAGCTTAACGGCAAGAGCGATCACAACGTACACAAGGCCTGCCATGGTGGCACCGATGATGATACCGAAGTATCCGAATGCGGTGGCAGAGCACATAGCGGAGATGAAAGCAAACGAAGAGCCAAGGAATACAGGGCTGTTACCCTTGGTAAAGAGAATGTACACGAGAGTACCGACACCCGCACCGAGAAGAGCGGCGGCGGAGTCCATCTGCAGGTTGACTGCACCGCTGGCATTCACGATAACGGGAACGACCAAGGTTGCTGCCATAATGGCGAGAAGCTGCTGAATCGCAAAGATGATGAGCTGGCCAAGACGGGGCTTGTCCTTGACATTGTAGATCAGATTCATACTGAACCTCCTATAAAATGTATTTGCCAACGCCGCATAAAAATAGCACCGCTATTCCACGGGGAACGACGGCGCATATACGAAAGAGGCAGGGTAAACCATGCTATTTATTTTGTGAAATACCCGGAGCCTTAACGCATCTGCCGTTACGGACATCGACTTTCATCCATGATTATACCACATGCTTTACAAAAAGTAAAGGGAAAACCGAAAAAAACGTCGAAAAAGGTTGTAAAAAATAACGGTTCTTTTTTGTCCCTTTTTCACAAAAAGCAAACAAAAGACACATGGTAATTTTTTCCGGTTATGCGAAAAGTGCAAAAAGGCATACTACAAACAGAAGGCATGCGAATGCCAAGCTTCGCAAAACAGGGGGTTAACATGTTAAAAAGAGGATTTGCTCTTATCGTTGCGTTATATATGGTGGTGATGTGTGCAGTGGGCTGTCAAAGAAGCTCGGGCACGGCAGACGTTCACGTCTTTTATTATACGTACAGTGATACGTATATTTCAGGTGTGAGAGGGGCTCTCGATACAGCCCTGAAGGAGATGGGCCTTAGCTTCCAGGATTACGACAGCAATTCCAATCAGACCACGCAGACCGAGCAGGTGCAAACAGCTATCACAAAGGGGGCTAAGGTGATCCTTGTCAATTTGGTCAACACTGGCTCGGATGACGCCGCAGGCGGTATTGTGAGCATGGCCAGGAATGCGGGTATTCCCGTTATTTTCTTCAACAGAGAGGTCTCCGATTCGGTGATCTCAAGCTATGATCAGGCCGTATACGTGGGGACGAAGGCCGAGGAGGCAGGACAGCTTCAGGGCGATATGATCGGCTCGTATCTGAAGGAGAATTTTTCCAAAGTGGATCTGAACGGTGACGGACAGATTTCCTACGTTCTTTTTAAGGGCGAGGAGGGTAACAACGAGGCGATCTACCGAAGCAAATACAGCGTAGAGAATGCCAACGCTATCCTTGAGGGTGCGGGTCTTTCAAAGCTCAAATTTTATGACAGTGCCAACACAAGTGGCTATCTTGTGGATAAGAACGGGCAGTGGTCGGCTGCCGCCGCCAATGAATATATGAATACGGCACTTGCGTCGTATAACACCAAAAACAAAAATATGATTGAGCTTGTGATCTGCAATAACGACGGTATGGCGCAGGGGGCGATCACGGCGCTCAACGGCGCAGGCTTCAATCTCGGTAAGGACAGTGTCTCTGTTCCCGTCTTCGGTGTAGACGCCACCGATGCGGCCAAGGAGCTGATCCGAGAGGGAAAAATGACGGGAACGGTGAAGCAGGATGCCGAGGGCATGGCCAAAGCATTGGCCACCCTGGCAGGCAATGCCGTGTCTGAGGGAACGGAGCTGATGGCCAATACGGACGAATACGCGATCGATGAAAACGTCAACAAGATACGCATTGCCTATGCACCGTATTTTGGATAAGCACAGGAGCGTATATGTCGGAACGCTATCTTTTGGAAATGCTGGATATTGTCAAGGAGTTTCCCGGTGTCAAGGCACTTGACGGCGTATCCCTTCGGGTCAGAGCGGGGAGTGTTCACGCTCTGATGGGGGAGAACGGAGCGGGGAAGTCCACACTGATGAAATGCCTGTTCGGCATTTATCACAAGTCCTCGGGCAGTGTGCTGCTTGAAGGCAAGGAGGTCGCCTTTCGCAATCCCAAGGACGCCCTTGAGCACGGTGTGGCCATGGTGCATCAGGAGCTGAACCAAGCCCTTTGTCGCAGTGTGGCGGAAAACCTGTGGCTTGGGCGGTACCCGACCGTGGCAGGCTTTGTGGTATCCTCCCGCAGGATGCGGGAGGATACGGAGAGGCTCTTTGAGCAGGTGGGGCTTTCCATTGATCCCTTCACCACCATGCGTAACCTATCCGTGGCGCAACGGCAGATGGTGGAGATCGCCAAGGCGATCTCGTATGATGCCCGAGTGATCGTGCTGGACGAGCCGACCTCCTCGCTGACCGAGCAGGAGGTGGCTCATCTGTTTCGCATGATCCGCATGCTGCGTGACAGAGGGTGTGGCATCATCTATATCTCACATAAGATGGAGGAGATCCTGCAAATTTCGGATGAGGTGACCGTCATGCGAGACGGAACGTACGTTGGTACAGAGCCTGCCCGTGGCCTTACGATGGATACCATCATTCACATGATGGTGGGCAGACCCCTGACTAACCGTTTTCCGCCTAAAAGGAATATGCCGACAGAGACCGTTCTTGAGGTTAGTGGCCTCAGCTGTGCCAACAATCCCGTGCGGGACGTCAGCTTCAGCCTGCGTCGGGGCGAGATCCTCGGCTTTGCGGGGCTTGCGGGAGCAGGGCGCACCGAGGTGGTGGAAAATCTCTTCGGTCTCTCCGAGCGGGCGGGCGGCAGAATTTTGCTTCACGGCAAGGAGATCCGCAACCGCACACCGTCCGAGGCCAAGCGCAACGGCTTTGCGCTTTTGACGGAGGAGAGACGGGCGACGGGGATCTTCGGGGTCTTGGATATATGCGAAAACGCCACGCTCGCCTCGCTTGGGCGCTACAGTCTTGGCGGTGCGTGGATTCGGGAACGCTCACGCAGAGAGGCAACCGATTGGGCTGTCAGCTCCATGCACGTCAAAACGGCATCCAACCGCACACAGATCCAAACGCTCTCGGGCGGCAATCAGCAAAAGGTCATCTTTGGGCGGTGGCTGTTGACCGAGCCCGAGATATTGATGCTTGACGAGCCGACGCGAGGGATCGACGTGGGTGCAAAATATGAGATCTATCAGCTGATTGTGGACCTGGCGGAGAAGGGAAAATCCATTATCATGGTGTCCAGCGAGCTTCCTGAGCTTCTCGGCGTATGCGACCGAATATGCGTGATGTCGGGCGGGCGCATGGTCGGAGAGGTGGATGCAGGCCGCACCACGCAGGAGGAAATACTGGCTCTTGCCGCCAAGCATGCATAGGGCGGAAGAAAAGAAAGGAATCATTCAATTATGGAAGATACAAATAAGCAGCGTAAGCGGTGGGAAAAGGGGAGCGTGCGTGAATTCCTGATCAACAATTCGCTGTATATATTCCTCTTGGCGGCTGTGGCGGCGATCGGTATCGTCAATCCGCAGTTCCTCTCCGGACCGTCTATCGTGAATATTATCTCGCTCTCTGCCGCCAATCTGCCCATCGCACTCGGCATTGCGGGGGCGATCATTCTGACGGGAACCGACCTATCCGCAGGACGCATCGTGGGCCTTGTGGCCTGCGTCAGCGCCTCGCTCCTGCAGGCCACGGGCTATCCCAACAAGATGTTTCCCTCGCTTGCGGCCATGCCCGTGGCGGCGGTCTTTCTGATCGTGATCGCCATAGGCGGCGTGATCGGTCTTGTTAACGGCTTTTGCACGGCTAAATTCAAGCTTCATCCCTTTATCGTCACGCTGTCCACACAGCTGATCGTGTATGGACTTCTCTTGATGTACCTGATGTCGGGCAACAACAACGGGCAATCCATATCGGGGCTTTCGCCCGCTTATACGGGGTTTGTAACGGGAAGCCTGTTTTCTCTCGGCAATACGCCCATTCCCAATTACGTGCTCTTTTCTCTTGTCATTACGGCTATCATGTGGTTTATCTGGAACAAGACCGTGTTTGGCAAAAACATGTTTGCCGTGGGGGCCAATCCCGAGGCGGCCAACGTGTCGGGTGTGAACGTGGGCCGTGTGATCATGCTGGTCTTTATGATGGCGGGCATTCTGTACGGTATCACGGGCTTTATCGAGGCGGCGCGCATCGGCTCGAATTCGGCGGCTACGGGGCTCAATTATGAGCTGGACGCCATTGCCGCCTGCGTGATCGGCGGGGTGTCCTTTGTGGGTGGTATCGGTAAGATTCGGGGTGTGATCCTCGGTGTGGTGCTGCTGCGGCTGATCTTTGTGGGCTTGACCTTTTTGAGCATCGATGCCAATATGCAATACGTGATCAAGGGCTTGATTATTTTGGTGGCGTGTGCCATTGACATGAGAAAATACTTGGTGAGAAGGTAGCGTATGAAAAAATGTGTATGGGGAAAGCCGACCGTCGGCTTGAACGTTCTGGATGCGGTGATCGTGCTTGGCTTGCTCGCTATGGCGATCCTGCTTGGCGTTTTGTTCTTTACGGTATAAGCGAAAAAAAGAGAGAACCTATCGGAAGCAAGCTCCGATGGGTTCTTTCCTTTTGTAGGTAATGGATTATGACTTCTTAAGCTCCTTGAGTGCCATGGCCAGCTGGTCGGGACAGGAGGTGGGCTTAAAGCCGCAACGAATGCCCTCCAAACGCGAGATGGCTTCATCCACGGTCATACCCTCCAAAAGACGGGCAACACCCTGTGTATTTCCGGCACAACCGCCGACAAACGTGACCTTTTGAATCACGTCACCGTCAAGCTCAAGGTTGATCTTGCGTGCGCAGACCCCTCTGGGTACGTAGGTATATTCTTCCATAATCGTTTCCTTTCTTGTCCGTGCTTACAGCTTCATAAGCATGTCGAAGCTGTCCTGCATAAAGCCTTGCATTTCCTCTGCCGAGAATTTTTTCTGCGAGAGAAGAGAGACCTTGTAAATATAGGATGCCATCGCTCTTGCCTTGTTCTCGTCGGTTGCGATCAGCGCGGAGAGCTTGTTGATCAGAGGCGAAGAGGTATTGATCACGAGCGTGACCTCGGTGGGGAAGCTATGCTCAGCGGACATGGCATAGAATTTCATCATCTCCTCCATGCGGCGTGATTCCTCGGACACCGTGAGAATAGCGGGGACGCTTTCGTCCTTGAGGGCATCGAAGCGAACAGTCAGCGTATCGTTGCCGCTGATTTCGCTAAAGAGCTTCGAGAGCGTCTCGTTTTCGCTGATCTCTCCGTCACCCTTCAGGGCATCGGCAACCTCGGCGTCAACACGGACAAAGCGCACGCCCTCCATGTATTGCTCGGCTATAGCAAGGAACTGTGCCTCGATGGGGCGCTCGCAAAGAGCCACGTCGATACCCTCGGAGGTATACATGTGAATGTACTGAGCCTGCAGAGCACGGTCGGTGGCATAATACACCGTCTTTTTGTCGCTCTCGCCCGCCTTCTCCAGGTATTCCTCATAGGTGCGGAAGGTGCCGTCCGTCAGGGGCAGGAGAAGGGCGTTCTTGGCTCTGTCATAGAATTTGCGGTCCTTCATGCAGGCATATTCCACAAAGGGGCAAATGTCATGCCAGATCGCCTCATAGTCCGCTCTGTCGTTTCGGCACATGGATACCAGCTTGTCGCACAGCTTCTTGACGATGTGTGCCGAGACCTTAGAGACGTAGGTGTTCGTCTGCAGATAGCTGCGGGAGACGTTCAAAGGCAGCTCGGGGCAGTCAAGCACACCCTTGAGCATCATCAAATAATCGGGAATGATCTCGCTGACGTTGTCGGCCACAAAGACCTGATTGTAGTACAGCTTGACCTGTCCCTCAATGGTCTCATATTCGTTGCCGAGGCGGGGGAAGAACAGAATGCCCTTGAAGTTTAAGGGATAGTCGGCATTGATGTGAACGCTGAAGAGCGGTTCCTTGAAATCGGCAAAGACCTTGCGGTAGAACTCCGTGTACTCCTCCTTTTGGCAATCGGCGGGAGACTTGAGCCAAAGGGGAGAGGTGGCGTTGATGGGGGCTTCCTCAGCATTCTCCTGCTTGTCCTCGCCGTCGTCAAAGAAGATCTCAACGGGCATAAAGGAGCAGTATTTATCCAGCATGGAGCGAATTTTGGACGGGGAGAGGTATTCCTTCTCCTCTTCGCTGATGTGCATGATCACAGACGTGCCGTGTTCGTCTCTCTCGCAGGGCTCCAGCTCGTATTCACCTGCTTCGTTACAGCGCCAGTGAACGGCAGGGGCATCGGTATAGGACTTGGTGACGACCTCGACCTCGGTGCTGACCATAAACGAGGAATAGAAGCCAAGACCGAAGTGGCCGATAATGCCGTTTTTCTGGCCCTCGGCCTCGTTCTCGTACTTCTTGATGAAATCCACAGCACCCGAAAGGGCGATGCTTCCGATATATTTGACAAGCTCCTCCTCGGTCATACCGATGCCGTTATCGTCAACCGTCAGCGTGCCTGCCGTCTTATCCAGCGAGACACGGATGCGATAGACCTCGTCAGCCCCGTCGCGGATACCGAGCGAGGACAAACGGCGCAGCTTGGTGACGGCATCTGCCGCATTGGATACGATCTCACGAAGGAAAATATCCTTTTCGGAGTACAGCCATTTCTTGATAATGGGGAAAATATGCTCGGTATCAACGGAGATTCCGCCTTTTTTAGGATTCGGGGTCGTGGTGTTCATCTTCTTCAATTTCCTCCTTGGACTTTGTGAACAGTGATTTTATTTTTTTGGCAACGGCAACAAGACTGCGGCCGATGCGAACGGCAACGTTTTCATGCTTTTCATAGGGGTCAACGAGAGAATCCTCGGTGTAGTAATCCTCGGTGGCATAGGGAAGGCCCTGCTTTTTGAGACGGTTTTCCACGATCTCCTTGATGATGATCACGATCACGGAGAAGAAGGGAACGCCCAGGATCATACCGAGCAGTCCGAAATACTCGCCCATCACGATGATGGCAATGATCACGCCAAGCGAGGAAAGACCCGTGGAGTTGCCAAGGATCTTCGGGGCAACGATGTTGCCGTCGATCTGCTGAATGACGATGATCATCAAAACAAAGATCAAGGCCTTGGTGGGGTCGGCAATAAAAATGATGAAGGCGCAGGGAATGGTACCGATAAACGGGCCGAAGATGGGGATGACGTTGGTGCAGGCAATGATGGCGGAGATCAGGATCGCATACGGCAGACGGAAGATCAGCGCTCCGATCAGCGTTAAGAATCCCACGAAGATGGCGTCAAGTATCATGCCCACAAAGTAACCGCCAACGGCACGGTCGGTTAGCTTGAGATAACGGCGAAGCGTTCTCGTTTTCGATTTGCCGAGCAGGGCGGCACAGCCCTTGCGGAACATGGCAACAAGACGCTCCTTGCCCGCCAGAATATAAATGGAGATGAACAAGCCGAGAACAACGTTTTTCACACCGTCGAAGATGCCCATTCCGTATTCCTTGACGTAGTTCAGCACCACACTCATGACGTTGCCCGTGAAATTGAAGACGCCTGCGATAAAGGAAACGATGGCCTCCTCGTCCACGTAGCTTGAGAAGTTGCCGTTGTGGGTGAAGTTGGAAATGATATTGTTGATCAGATCGGTGGTGGCGGACAGGTACGAATCGAATTTTTCGATCAGGTCCATGATGCTCTGGATCAGCTGAGGAATGATCAGCATCACAAAGCCGATCATGATGGCAAGGGCTACAAGATACGTGCAAAGGATGGATAGCCCTCGGCGCAAGCCGTTGCGCTTGATCTTATCATATACACGGAATTCAAACACGTGCAAGAGGGGATTGAGCAGATAGGCGATAAAGCAACCGATGATCACGGGGGAAAACACCGAAATGATCCCGCCAAAGATGCTTGATACCGTCTTGAAGTTTACCAAAACGTAAACGGAAACAAAGATGACAGCACAGGACAGTGCCACCACCCACATCCGTTTTTTGTGCTCTGAGTTGTCAAGATTGAGCATACATACCTCCTAAGCCAAGCAGACACACATAGATAATTCTATTTTATTATTAATTTGATAATAAGTCAATAGTAAACCGTGAATATTTTTTGAATAATACAAAATAACTTTGAAAATGGCCCTTGCCAAATGCGGTGTGGCATGGTACAATGAGCATAGAGGTGATGTATATGGAGCTTCTTTCGGTGAGGGCATATGCCAAGATCAATCTTCATTTGGATATTACGGGCAGAAGGGAAGACGGGTATCACTGCGTTAACAACGTGATGCAGTCGGTCTCACTCTGCGATACCGTGAGAATGCGGCTTCGGGAGGATGGACAACGTATTCTTCGGTGTGATCATCCCGCACTTGCGTGCGACGAGCGAAATCTCGCATGGCGGGCCGCCATGCTGCTGCTTGAATCGGTGAAGGAAGAAAAGGGCTTTGAGATCGAGATTGAAAAGCGCATTCCCATGCAAGCGGGACTGGCGGGAGGCAGCACAGACGCAGCGGCCGTGCTTGCGGGCATGAACCTGCTTCTTGGCCGTCCGCTCACAAAGGATGCCCTGTGTGCGCTCGGCGCACGCCTTGGTGCCGACGTTCCGTTCTGCATTGCGGGCGGAACGAGCTTTGCCGACGGTGTGGGAGAACAATTGCATACGTTTCCCGCCATGCCCGATTGCCACATCGTTTTGGCCTGTGCGGGAGAGGGCGTATCGACGCCTTGGGCGTTTGCCGCCCTGGATGCCCGCTATGCGAGCTTTGACGGAACGGTATACCAACCGCATCCGTTGGATGCTTTGCGCTCGGCCATGGCTGACGGCTGCGTCCATAGGGTGGCCGAGGGACTGTATAACGTATTTGAGGACGTGATCCTCTCTGAACGCCCCGTTGCGGCACACCTGCGTTCCGTTATGCTTTCATCGGGGGCGTTGGGGGCTTTGATGAGCGGAAGTGGCCCATCGGTGTATGCCATCATGCCGCATGAGGCTGCGGCACAAGCAACGGTACAAAGGCTAAAGCAGGAGGGAATACCTGCCTTTGCGGTTCGGCCCGTTGCCAAGCAAGATGATCGATTTTGATCGTTTGTAATTGTTGCCGCCAAGTATTGACAGCATAAGTGCCACGAAGTATAATACAGGTGTACCAAAGATTATTTCAGGGGGGCAATTATGATAAAACTGATCGCTTTTGATCTTGACGGGACGCTGACACAGCATAAGACCAAGCTTGAGCCTAAGAACGTAGCCCTGTTAGACGAGCTGTCACGCTCGTATCGGCTGCTGATGGTTGGCGCAGGTGCATGCATGCGTATTTTTAATCAAATGGATCACTATCCGTTGGATATTATCGGCAACTACGGTCTTCAATACGGCCAATACAACGCAAGGACGGGGGAGCTTGATCTTGTGCGTGACGAGGTGTTTGATATCGACCGTCCGGCGGTGGAGAAGCGCATCGCCTTTTTGCGCCAAAAGCACGGCTTTACCGCATATGCGGGAGACAGCGTGGAATACCATGCCTCGGGCTGTGTGACCTTCCCGATCCTCGGCACGAAGGCTCTGCAGGCAGATAAGCTGGCATTCGATCCCGACCGCAGCCGCAGGCGTTCCTTTTATGACGAGGTATGCGAGCTTTTCCCCGAATACCGTGTTTTTGTGGGTGGCTCGTCCTCCTTCGATATGTCTCCGCGTCCTTACGACAAGTATTATGCGCTGTCACTGTATTGCCGTGAGCACGGCTACAGCCATGACGAGGTGCTGTACGTGGGTGATGATTACGGAAGAGGCGGAAACGATGAAGCGGTCTTTCTTTCGGATATCCGCTGTGTACCGACTGATGACTATCGTACAACGGCTGACGTACTGCGTCAGTATTTGAATACAATCAAAGAATAAATTTGGTGAGGTAAACGATATGATGGAATTGGATGAGCTGTTGGCGGGACGTGCGCAGTGTGATTGCGGAAAGTCTCATGCCTGCCCGATTGAAAGCCTGGTGATCGAATCGGGGGCTGTGAAGAGTCTTGCCGCCCTTTGCACCGATTATGCAAGGATTTTGGTGGTGGCGGATACCAATACGTACCGTGTGGGCGGCGAGGCTGTGGTCGGCCTGCTCGGAGATAAGGTTGAAAATTGCTTGATCTACGAAAGGGAAGGCGTGCTGGTTCCCGACGAGCGTGCCATTGATGAGCTCAAGGATAAGGTGACAGACAAGACACAGCTGATCGTGGGCGTAGGCTCGGGCGTGATCAACGACCTTTGCAAGCACGTAAGCTTTGCGTGCGGTCTTCCGTATTTTATCGTGGCAACAGCTCCGTCGATGGACGGCTATGCCTCTCGCGGATCGGCACTGATCTTGGACGGCATGAAGGTCACCCTCAACGCTGACGTACCCCGTGCCATCATCGCCGACATCGATATTTTGAAGGATGCGCCCTTCGATATGATACAGGCGGGCTACGGAGATATTATCGGCAAGTTCTCCTGCTTGAATGACTGGAAGCTTGCCCACGTTGTGAACGGCGAATACATTTGCGAGTACGTGTACGCAGCGACCATGGAGACCGCAAGGGAGACCGTGGCACTGGCCGAGGGCATCAAGAAAAGAGAGCCGCAGGCGATCGGGGCTTTGATGAAGGCACTTGTGATCGTGGGTATTCTGATGGCCTACGTAGGCAATTCCCGTCCTGCCTCGGGCAGTGAGCATCACATGTCTCACTACTTTGAGATCGTGGGCATTCTGACGGGGAAGCCGTATTTTGCACACGGCGTGGACGTGCTGTATTCCGCTGTGGATACCTGCCGTATCCGTGAGACGCTTTTGGCCATTGAGGATATCGGCGAGTACCGAACCCACCATGATAGTGAGGCGTATGAGGCCAACGTGCGGCGCATCTACGGAAGCGTAGCAGACGAGGTGCTGGCTTTGCAGTCAAAGATGGGTTGGTATGACGTTGACCGAGTTGCCGTTTATCGTCAAAAATGGGCAGAGATCCGTGCCACGCTTGCCGATTGCCCCACATCGGCGCAAATGCTTTCTTACGTCAATGCCATCGGTCTAGACTATGATGAGTTTACCAAGCTGTACGGCAAGGACAAGATCGAGGACGGCCATTTTTACGCCAAGGACCTCAAGGATCGCTACTCCGTGCTTTGGATGCTTTACGATCTTTTGCACGAATGATATGCAAACAAAAAAGCCGATATGGAAATCAATCCATATCGGCTTTTTTTGTATCGGCTTTACGCCTTCAGTCTTGCCTCAAGAGCGGCAAGCTCGTCGTACATAGCCTTAGGAACTCTGTCGCCAACCTGTGCGTAGAATTCCTTGATGTTGGCAACGTCAGCCAGCCAAGATTCGTTATCAACGGAGAGAAGCTCACGAATGGTGTCAAGCGTAACATCCTTCAAGCCCTCAATGTTGATGTCCTCAGCATTGGGAACGTAACCGATTGCGGTCATCTTAGCGTCAACCTTGCCCTCGCAGCGAGCCAGGATCCACATCAGAACTCTCATGTTGTCACCGAAGCCGGGCCAAATGAAGTTGCCGTTGTCATCGGTGCGGAACCAGTTTACGTGGAAGATCTTGGGAGCGTTGGGGATCATGGTGCCCATCTTGAGCCAATGTGCCCAGTAATCGCCCATGTCATAGCCGACGAAGGGTCTCATAGCCATCGGGTCACGGCGAACAACGCCTACAGCACCTGCGGCAGCAGCCGTGGTCTCGGAAGCCATGATGGAGCCGATGAACGCACCGTTCTGCCAGCTTGTGGACTGGTATACCAGAGGAGCGGTCTTAGCACGGCGTCCGCCAAATACGATAGCAGAGATCGGAACGCCTGCGGGATTGTTGAATTCCTTGGAGAGGCAGGGGCAGTTGGTAGCCATAGCAGTGAAGCGGCTGTTGGGATGCGCACCGCAGGTGGACTTGTCTGCCTTGTTGTACTTGGTGCAATCCCAAGGATTGCCCTTCCAGTCGATTGCCTCTGTGGGAGGATTCTTGTCGAGGCCTTCCCACCAAACGGTATTGTTGGCGGTATTGTGAACCACGTTGGTGAAGATGGTATCCTTCATCGTGGTGTGCAGAGCGTTGGGGTTGGAGGACTCGTTCGTACCGGGAGCAACACCGAAGAAGCCGTTCTCGGGGTTCACAGCCCACAGTCTGCCGTCCTCACCAACGCGGAGCCAAGCGATGTCGTCGCCTACGCACCAAACCTTGTAGCCCTTCTTTGCGTAGATTTCGGGCGGAATGAGCATAGCGAGGTTGGTCTTACCGCAGGCAGAGGGGAATGCGGCACAGATGTACTTGGTTTCGCCATCGGGGAATTCAACGCCGAGGATGAGCATATGCTCAGCCATCCAGCCTTCCTTTCTGCCGAGGTAGGAGGCGATACGCAGAGCGAAGCACTTCTTACCGAGCAGAACGTTTCCGCCGTAGCCCGAGTTAACGGACCAGATGGTGTTGTCCTCGGGGAAGTGGCAGATGTAGCGGTTTTCCTGATCGATATCAGCCTTTGCGTGCAGACCCTTGATAAAGTCGCCGCTCTCGCCAAGGTCATCCAGCACGTTTGTGCCGACACGGGTCATGATAAGCATGTTGAGCACAACGTAAATGGAGTCGGTCAGCTCGATGCCGTATTTAGCAAAGGGAGAACCAACGATACTCATGGAGTAAGGGATAACGTACATGGTACGGCCTTTCATAGCACCCGTATAGAGCTTGGAAAGCTTGGCGTAGCACTCCTGGGGGTCCATCCAGTTGTTGATGTTACCTGCGTCCTCCTTCTTAGAGGTACAGATAAAGGTTCTGTCCTCAACACGGGCAACGTCATTCACAGCGGTTCTGTGAAGGTAGCAGTTGGGAAGCAGCTCCTGGTTGAGCTTGATCATTTCGCCCGTAGAGCAAGCCTCGGCGCGCAGAGCCTCAGCCTGTGCCTCAGTGCCGTCAATCCAAACGATCTTGTCAGGCTGAGTCATAGCAGCCATCTCGTCGATCCAACTGAGAACGTACTTGTTTTTGGTCATGATTCTTCTCCTTGTGTTTTTTCTTTGTTTGATGGCCAAATGTCAAGTCGGCCATCGTATTCCATATTATATTTTAGCACGATGTAATTAAAAAAGCAAGTGCTTTTTTGCAACAGTTACATTTTGTTCATAATTTAACAAAGTGGTGATACAAAGCGGGGTAGCATGTCAGTGAATAACGCCGATAAGGTCTGCCATGCTTGCCCCATCGGCAATGTAAATTTCGGCTGCACGGCACAGGCGATCCTGTGAATAATTGTTGGGATCGAATACGCCAACGGTATGGCAGCCAAGCCTTTTGGCTGTTTCCAAGGCAACGTACGAGTCCTCGAAAACGCAGGTTTGATCGGGGGCAAGTCCCAGTCTCTTGGCGGCAAGCTCGTAAACGTCGGGCATGCTTTTGTCAACGCCGAGATCCACACAAGACACAACGAAATCAAAGTAGTCGATAAGCCCCAAGTGCTTCAAAACCGCAAGCACGTGTTTTTGACCCGTAGCGGAGGCCACACACATGGGGATACCGCATTGCTTGAGGCTGTCAAGAAACTCGATCACGCCGTCCTTTACGTATGTACGTGTTTCGTAAAAGACGTCCAGATACCGAAGAGAATATTGCGTAAAATCTGCAAGCGAGGTATTCGGCTTGTATTCCTTGTATATTTCCTGAATGACCTCGGAATAGATCATGGTTCTGACGCGGGCATCGAATTGCGGAGAAACCGAAAACTCCTTGCCAAACCCATATTTTTCGGCAAAATCTCTCCAATACTCCTTCCAATAAAACAGGGAATCGATCAACGTTCCGTCCATGTCAAAAATTGCACCGTGTATTTTCATTGCCACTCCTTGGTAAACGTAGTTAAAGCTCTTTCTGTATTTTAGCATACTGAGGTGATATTGTCAACCGTTTGACAATATATTCTCTATATAAGATTTTCTTTATAGTAAGAGCGCAAATCGCACGGATTTCTTGACAGCGGCGTGACGCTGTGGTATAATATAGCCGATGAGAGTCGAAAAGGCTTGCCGCAGGGCGTGCGCATTCGGCCCTCCTCGGCCATACCTAACTCCGCGGATTTGGGAGGAGTAAGCAATGAAATGGGATTTTATCAAGGGCAGAACGTGGGCAGAGATCGATCTTGACGCCCTGGCCGCTAATTTTGCCGCTGTCAAAAAGCATATACGGGGTAACGCTAAGCTGTGCTGTACCGTCAAGGCCAATGCATACGGTCACGGTGCTACGCAGACAGCCAGACTTTTTGAGGAGCTGGGGGCGGATATGCTGGCTGTCTCCAACGTGGAGGAGGCCTTGCAGCTTCGCATGGCGGGCATTCAAACACCGCTTCTGATTCTCGGCTATACACCGCCAACCTGTGCCGCCATTTTGGCGGAATACGGTATCTCACAGTGTGTGTTTTCCGCCGACTATGCCGAGCAGCTGTCTGCTTCGGTTGTCCGTGCGGGCGTGAGCCTGCGTGTTCATATTAAAATCGATACGGGCATGGGGCGGCTTGGCTTCCCGTTGCACAGAGAGGGAGAGCAGGCAGAGCATGAGTTTTCGGTGTGCCTTTCGGCCTGCCGCCTGCCTGGGCTTATTACCGAGGGCATCTTTACACACTTTGCCAGTGCCGATGAGGGCATGGACGGCAGAGCCTTCACACTCTCTCAGCTGCAGGCGTTTCTCGGTGTGGTGGAGCGGCTTGAGCAAAGGGGCGTGCATTTCGC
>SVTU01000016.1 GCA_015063655.1 Oscillospiraceae bacterium | reverse complement strand
AGGGACAGCGCCGAGGATTCCCGAAGCACGACCGTATCGATCTCGACGCCGTGCGCACAAGCCTCCTCAAACAGCTTGATCCCGTCAAAGCGAAACAGCCCGCTTCTCTGTCTTTCCTTCTTTTCGGCAAGTGCGGCAAGCTCCTTGACCCTCGGATTTTGACGGGACGTGATCACACAAGGTGGTATATTCATAGCCTAATCTCCATCCATAGTCTTTTCGGTGATAGACAAACGAGGCTGCCGCGTGTGCGACAGCCCCTTACAAGAAGGGCTTTGACGCCCTTTTTGTAAATTCCTTCGAATATGTTGTCATGCCTGACAGGTATGCGTCATCCCTGCCCGACTAACGGAATACGCCGCTGTCGATCAGAGAGCTGCCTTAGCCTTTGCGCAAAGCTCGGCAAATGCTTCCTTATCGGAAACAGCCAGCTCGGCGAGCATCTTGCGGTTCAGCTCGATGCCGGCATTCTTCAGGCCGTGCATAAACGTGGAGTAGTTCATACCGTTCACCTTTGCCTGAGCAGAGATACGGGTGATCCACAGTCTGCGGAAATCTCTCTTCTTGAGCTTTCTGCCTGCGAAGGCATAGTTGCCGCTCTTCATAACGGCTTGCTTTGCCATCTTAAAGTGCTTGGACTTTGCGCCCCAATAGCCCTTAGCTGCCTTCAAAACTTTATTTCTTCTCTTGCGCGTCATCATTGCGCCCTTGACTCTTGCCATTTTCCTTTTCCTCCTGTAACGTTTTCCGAATTATTTCTGAATGAGCGTTCTGATATTAGCCGTCATGCTTTCGCTCAGAATTGCGCTGGCGCGCAGGTGTCTCTTTCTCTTGGCGGTCTTCAGACCCGTGTTGTGTCTGTGATGGCAGTGACCCATCTTTACCTTACCGGAAGCGGTAACAGAAAATCTTTTAGCCGAAGCCTTATGCGTCTTGATCTTTCCCATTTTCATAATCTCCTTTTCGTAATCTTGTGCGGCAGAGCCGCCATATCATAAACGTGCGCTTGCACTCCTTATGAACAATCAGTTGGATTTATATTTGAGGGGGGTGAGCACCATGCTCATAAAGCGTCCCTCAAGCACGGGTGCCTTATCGGCAGCACCGAGGTCCTGGCAGGCGTCCTCGAATTTCTTCATGATCTCCTGGCCAATGCCCACGTGGCTCATCTCTCTGCCCTTAAAGCGCATCACCACACGAACCTTGTTGCCACCCTCCAGGAAACGGCGGGCATGGCGAAGCTTGGTCTCGAAATCGTGCGTATCGATGCGGCAGGAAAGCTGAATTTCCTTAAGCTCGATGACCTGTTGCTTTTTCTTTGCTTCTTTTTCCTTCTTGTCTCTCTCGAACTTGTACTTACCGTAATCCATGATACGGCAGACAGGGGGGGTAGCCTGCGGTGCCATCAGCACCAGGTCGTACCCTTGATCATAGGCGGTACTCAAAGCGGCGGAAGCGGACATGATGCCCAGCGTTTCTCCGTCAGGGCCGATCACACGGACCTCCTTGGCCTTGATCTCCTCATTGATCAATAATTCTTTTGCGCTAATTGGAAATACACCTCCATAACCGACGTGCGGCAAAATAGGAAACAAAAAAGCGAGGACAGAATCCCCGCACAAAAAGCCCCCTCGCACGCGCGAAGGTACCTTATTAACCGTATGCGCTCGCAGCCCAACGGTGAGAACGGAGAGTGTTCTGCTTCTTTTTCCTCGGGTATTGTACCACACTTTTGCCCTCTTGTCAATACCCTTTTCTCATTTTTTTGTCCTTTTGCCGATATTTTTTCTTCTGCCTGCCGCTCAAGGTCCCTCAAAGCAGAAAAAAACGCGTATCCTACGACACAGCTACGACATTTGTAGCCATTTCACACAAAAAGAAGCGCAACTCGGTTCTTTTTTTCTCACGTGTATCCTTTTTCACGAATTTCAGGGCGAAAAATCGTGAAAAATGGATATTTACAAATCGGGATCGTTGGCGTATAATATAGAGGCTGTCGGCGGCACCAACCTCACAGCAAACGCACAACGGTCATCGGAATTTGCGGAATATCAATCTTATGATATCAACACGCATTTACGGTCTCGGTTGTGCTTTTTTTATTTCTTGGATTTTATCCCCCCCACAGGAGAGAAGCACCTCCCCTATGGCGGCAAAAGTATAATTAAATGAATATTTTATGAATTATTGAAAAAAGGGTGGAATTTTTTTTATCTTTATGATATAATGGGTAAAATACGGGTAGTGTTTCCGTATGCGCTCCCACATATAGATACAAGGATACTGGATATGAGAAAATACATTGAAAAAATTGAACAATATACGCTTCCCGTCATTGCCCTGCGGGGCATTGTGGCCTTTCCCGGCGTCACCGTCAGCCTTGAGCTGTCGGATGCCGTGTGTATTGCCGCTGCCGACGCCGCCGTAGGAACGGATTCCTTTGTGCTGCTCTGCACCCTCAAGGATCCCGCCTGCGAGACGGTCAACGCCTCTGCGCTCTACTCGGTCGGCACGGTTGCCAAGATCAAGCAGTCCGTCAAATCTCCCGAGGGCTCTATGCGCCTCATTGCCGAGGGCTACGCCCGTGCCTCTCTCTCCGACGTGCGGGAATTTGCCGACTATCTGTTCGCTACCGTGACCTCCAAGACCATGCATCTTTCCGACGAAGATTCCGTCAGAAGCGAAGCGTACCTGCGTGCCATGATGACCGAGACCGAGGCACTCGTGCAGCTGCTCCCCTCGGTCAGTGACGATATGATGACGGCCGCCTCCGCCATTCGCTCCCCTGCCCTCTTAGCAGACTTCATCGCCTCTAACGTGCTGGTGCGCTTTCAGGATAAGCAGCAGGTGCTGGAGGCCTTCGACCCCATCAAGCGCATTGAGATCCTCATTCGCCTGATACGGGAGGAGGCTACTCTCCTTGAGCTTGAGCTGGACATTCACAAGCGTGTGAGGGGCAATCTCAATCAAAACCAAAAGGAATACTACCTGCGTGAGCAGATGAAGGTCATTTCCGAGGAGCTGGGTGAGGGTGCTGTCAGCGAGATCGAGGAATACCGCCAAAAGATCCTGTCAAGCAAGCTGCCCGCCGAGGTTGAGGAAAAGCTGCTCAAGGAAAACGACCGCATGGCCAAAACGCCCTTCGGCTCGGCTGAGGCGTCCGTTCTTCGCTCCTATCTTGACGTATGCCTGGAGCTTCCGTGGAGCACCTCGTCTACCGACCGCACGGACGTGGCGGCGGCCAAGAAAATACTTGACGCCGATCACGACGGTCTTGATAAGGTCAAGGAGCGTATCCTTGAGTTTCTTGCCGTCAAGCAGAGAAATCCCGAGCTTCGCAATCAGATCCTCTGCCTTGTCGGCCCTCCCGGTGTGGGCAAGACCTCCATCGGTGCTTCCATCGCCCGTGCCATGAAGCGCAAGTACGTGCGGGTATCCTTGGGCGGTATCCGTGACGAGGCCGATATCCGAGGACACAGAAAAACCTATATCGGCGCTATGCCGGGACGCATCGTCAATGCCCTGTCGCAGGCCAAGGTCAACAATCCGCTCATTCTGTTGGATGAGATCGACAAGATGACCAAGGATGCACACGGCGACCCCACCTCGGCCATGCTTGAGGTGTTGGACGCCGAGCAGAACAAAAACTTCCGTGACCATTTCATCGAGCTTCCCTTCGACCTGTCACGCTGTCTGTTTATCGCCACCGCCAACACGACGGACACCATTCCCCGTCCCCTGCTTGACCGTATGGAGATCATTGAGCTTGGCAGCTACACAAGGACCGAAAAGCTCTCCATTGCCCGCAACCATCTGATCCCCAAGCAGTTCAAGCGCCACGGCGTGACACGCCGTCAGCTCCGTCTTTCGGAGGATGCTCTTTGTGAGCTTGTGGACTACTACACCCGTGAGGCGGGCGTGAGAAATCTTGAGCGTGCCATTGCAGACCTTGCCAGAAAGGCGGCACGCCGCATGGTAGAGGATCCCGCACTCAAGTCGGTCACGGTGACGGCCGACAATCTTGCCGAGCTTCTCGGCCCTCGCAAGCGCCTGCCCGATACCCTTGCGGATACCGATGAGGTAGGCGTGGTCAACGGCCTTGCCTTTACGCAGGTGGGCGGAGACGTGCTACGCGTGGAGGCCTTGGTGCTGGACGGCAAGGGCAAGATCGAAACGACAGGCTCGCTCGGCGACGTGATGAAGGAATCGGCCCATATCGCCGTTAGCTACGTGCGCTCCATCGCCGCCGAATACGGCATTGTCCCCGATTTCTATCAAAAGCATGACATACATATCCACTTCCCCGAGGGAGCGATCCCGAAGGACGGCCCCTCGGCTGGCGTTACCATGGTAACGGCACTGGTCAGCGCCCTATCGGGCAGAGCAGTACGCCGTGACGTAGCCATGACGGGCGAGATCTCCCTGCGAGGCCACGTACTGGCCATCGGCGGTCTGCGTGAAAAGACCATGGCGGCTTATGCCGCAGGCATTCGCACGGTGCTGATCCCGAAGGACAATATAAAGGATCTGTGTGAGCTTGACGAGGCCGTACAAAAGGGTATCTCCTTTATCCCCTGCCGCACTGCCGCCGACGTGCTCTCGCATGCTCTCGTGCCGAGCCGCCCCGATGAGCGACGAGATAAGGCAACCCCCACCGAGGAGCATGACGCCATGCTTGTGCCACCTAAGCACACACACTCGGGCGTATCCATACATCGTTAAGCAACGGAGAATACTATGAGCTTGAACCTCCAGAAGGTATCCCTGCGCATCAGCGCAGGACACAAAAAACAGTTTCCGTCCGACAACATGGCGCAGATCGCCTTTTCGGGCCGCTCCAACGTGGGCAAAAGCTCCCTGATCAACACCCTGCTCGGGCGCAAGGCTCTGGCACGTGTCAGCGGAACACCGGGCAAGACCATCACCATCAACTTTTATGACGTTGACAAAACGCTCTTCTTAGTCGACCTGCCCGGCTATGGCTTCGCCAAGCGCTCCCCCGAGGACAAGCGGCAGTGGTCGGCACTGACAGACGGCTATTTCACCGACAACCGCAACATCGACCGTCTTTGCCTTGTGGTACAGCTGGTGGACAGCCGCATCGGCCCTACGGCTGACGATGACATGATGCTCGACTATCTCAACGCCGCCGAGCTTCCTTACGTTGTGGTCGCCACAAAATCGGATAAGCTCAACGCCACCGAACGCCGCAAGAGTGAGGAGCTGCTTGCTTCTCATCCCCTGCTCCGCGAGGGAACGCCCATCATCTTCTTCTCTTCCCTTAAGGGCGAGGGCAAGACAGAGCTTTGGAAGCAGATCCTCTCTGCCGCAGACCTGTAATACGCCATGACACGGATTATTTTCGTTCGCCACGGACAAAGCGTCTCCAATTTGGAAAAGCGCGTGATCGGTCAAACCGACGTTCCCTTGACAGCGCTCGGGCATCGGCAAGCGCAGGCACTCAGCGATTGGCTTGCCGCCCGTGAGCATATCGACGCCATTTATGCCAGCGACCTCTGCCGCGCCGTGAATACGGTTGCCCCTCTTGCCACGCGTTTGGGCCTTCCCATCATACGGGCACGTGAGCTGCGGGAAAAGGATCCCGGTCATTGGGTAGGGCACACAATGGAGGAGATCAAACGACGTTACCCCGAGGAATATGCCGATTGGCAACGGGACGGCAAACATTTTCGTCCCCTCCATGGGGAAAGCTATGAAGACGTCACAGAGCGCATGCACCGCTTCATTACGGGTATCATAGAGAAGCATAATGACCAAACCGTCCTGATTGCCTCACACGCCGGTGCCATGCGCGCCTTCGCATGCGGCGTCTATCGGCAAAACGGCACAGATAAGGAGCCGCGCGAAATCAAGATTGAAAACGCTTCTCTTCATTACTACGAGGCGAAAAACGGCTCTCTTCGCCTTTTACACGCCAACCTCACCGAGCATCTGACACAAGGTACGCTCAGTGAAATCACATTTGAATAACCCCATAAGAAAGGAAGTATCATGATCGTTCATGAGCATTTTGACGTCAATGACCAAGGTCATTTGACGATTGGAGGCGTTGATGCCGTAGACCTCGCCAAGACCTACGGAACGCCCGCATACATTTTAGATGAAAACGTGATACGGCAGCAGTGCCGTATCTACCGTGAGGCGGCCAAAGCTCACTTCGGCGCCGACGCCCTCCCCCTGTATGCCTCCAAGGCTCTCTGCTTTACCGAGATGTATCGCATTGCGGCCGATGAGGGCATGGGTGTGGACTGTGTGTCGGGCGGTGAGCTGTATACGGCGAGGAAGGCAGGCTTCCCTGCCGAGCGCATCTATTTTCACGGCAACAACAAAACCGACCGTGACATAGCCGATGCCATGGATATGGGCGTTGGCACGTTTGTGGTAGACAACGCCGAGGAGCTTGCGGCGGTGAGTGCCGAGGCATGCCGACGCGGCATCACCCAGCGCATTCTTCTGCGCATCACCCCCGGTATCGACCCGCACACGCACCGTGCCATCGTCACGGGCAACGTAGATTCCAAGTTTGGCAACGCCATCGCTACGGGTCAGGCCATGCAGATCGTCAAGGCGTCTCTTGCCGCCGAGGGCGTGTCCCTTGCGGGGCTTCATTGCCACATTGGCTCACAGATCTTCGACATTGAGCCGTTTGCCGATGCCGCCGCCATCATGGTGGCCTTCTTGGCCGACATTCAGAAGGAATGCGGTGTTGTACTCTCCGAGCTGAATCTCGGAGGCGGACTTGGCGTGCGCTATACGGAGCATGACCGACAAATCGATTATGCCGCCGCCATCGGTGACATTGCCGCCATCGTCAAGGCGCAATGCAAGCAGCATGCCATTCCTCTTCCCCGTATCATTTTAGAGCCGGGCCGCTCTCTTGTTGCCGCCGCAGGTGCTACCCTGTACACCGTAGGCTCTGTCAAGGAGATCCCCGAATTTCGCAATTACGTATCGGTTGACGGCGGCATGCCCGATAACCCCCGCTATGCCCTGTATCAGTCCCGCTATACGGCACTCATTGCCAACCGTGCCTCAGAGCCCGCCACATACCGTGCCACCCTTGCGGGGCGCTGCTGTGAATCGGGCGACCTGCTCGGTGAGGACATGGATATTCAAAAGCCCGTCAGAGGAGACGTGTTAGCGGTGCTTGTCACGGGGGCGTACAACTACGCCATGGCATCCAATTACAACCGCCTGCCCCGTCCGCCCGTCATTCTGCTGCGTGACGGCAAGGCACGCATTGCCGTGCGCCGTGAGACCTTTGAGGACCTGACCGATCACGATCAATAAGCTTTTGGAAAGGCGTTTTGTATGCTTCGCTATCTTTTAACCGACGGCTCGATCCAGTCGTATATCATTCAAATGCTCCTGTGCCTGCCCATCATGCTCCTTGTGATCTCGTGTCACGAGGCGGCACACAGCTTTGTGGCATATAAGCTGGGCGATCCCACCGCCCGCAACTTTGGGCGCATCACCCTCAACCCCATCAAGCATATCGACCCCATCGGCGCTCTTTGCATGGTGCTGTTCGGCATCGGCTGGGCCAATCCCGTGCCCATCAACACACGGTATTTCAAAAAGCCCAAGCGGGATATGGCACTCTCTGCCTTTGCAGGCCCTTTGTCCAATCTCTTGCTTGCCCTTGTGTTCGGCCTTGGGCTGAGAATATCCTATGCCGCACTTGCGAATGCTTCGTTTGCCAGCGAGAGAGCCGCTACCATTGCATACTTCTTTATGCTGTTTTGGTTTTACGGCATACAGATCAACGTATCCTTTGCCATCTTCAATATGCTTCCCATTCCCCCGCTTGACGGCTCCCGTGTGCTCTACACGTTTCTGCCGCCCAAGTATTATTTTGCCGTGATGAAGTATGAACGCTATATCACCATTGCCATCATGCTTCTGTTTTTACTCGGTGTGCTTACCCCCGTCATTTCCTTTTTGTCCGATATCATCATGAAGGGCATCTTTACGCTGCTCGGCATGAGGCATACCTTCTTCTTCTATTACCTTTGATCAGCAAATAACGAACGGAGTGTACGATCCATGGAGGCTGTCACCTACCGACTGGAGCAATTTGAGGGACCCCTCGACCTGCTTCTCTCGCTCATACAAAAGAATAAGGTCAGTATCACGGATATCCCCATCTCCCTGATCTGCGACCAGTATATGGAATACATCACGCAGGCACAGGAAATGGACATGGAGCTGGCAAGCGAGTTTATCGTGATGGCGAGTGAGCTGATGCTCATCAAGAGCCGTATGCTTCTCCCACGTGAGGACGACGGAGAGGACGACCCCCGTGCAGGCCTTGCCGATGCCCTGCTTCGCTATCAGCAGGCCAAGGAGGCGGCAACCAAGCTCTCTCCCCTGTACGCTTACTATTCTGCCCGTTTGGTAAAGGACACCGATGAGATCTCGGTGGACAAGACCTTTGTGCAGGATCAGGACGTATCCTCGCTGTGTAACGCCGTGCGCCGCATCATTGCCTATAACAACGCGCTGGAGCACGCCGCCAACACCACCTTTACCCCCATGATCAGCAAGCCCATCATTCCCGTTGAAATCAAGATCGTCTCCATTCTGCATACCATGGAGCGATACGGTGTGGCCAATCTCGGAGAGCTATTGCAGGACGAGACCACGCTGCCCGACCTTATCGCCTGCTTCCTTGGCGTGCTGGAGCTGATCAAGGTGCGCAAGCTGTTGGTCGCCGACGATACCGATACCGAAAATGCCCTGCTTGACGAGCATACCCGCTTTATCCTCAACACCGAGGCGGATACGGCGAATGACGGCGAGACAGACGGGCAAGAATAAAGAGGATACAGAATATGGAAGAACAGATCAATCAGATCAAAAGCGTTGAAGCCGCCGTGGAGGCGATCCTGTTTGCGGCAGGCTATCCCGTCAAATATACCAAGCTCTCCGAGGTGTTGGGGCTGGATCTTCACAACACCCGACGCATCGTAGAGCATATGAAGGCCGAATATGAGGCAGACAGACGAGGCATTCAGCTTCTGCTGTTGCCCGAAACAGCACAGCTTTGCACCAAGGAGCCGTATGCGCCCTACATCCGTGAAGCGCTCGGCATCAAGCGAGGCGGCAATCTATCGGCATCCTCCATGGAGGTGCTTGCCGTGGTTGCCTACAACCAGCCCGTGACCCGCTCCTTTGTGGACCAGGTGCGAGGCGTAGACAGCTCGTATGCCGTCAATTCCCTGATCGATAAGGGGCTGATCGAGGCATGCGGACGCTTGGACGCTCCCGGCCGCCCCATGCTGTACGTCACCACCGATAAATTCCTTCGGGTATTCGGATTGAATTCTCTGTCCGAGCTGCCCGCCACCGAGATCCTTCTCCCCCCCAAGGAGGCGCTTCCCATCGTAGATGAGGGAGACAGTGCCGACGAGGACGGCGGTGTAACCGACACGGACGAGGCAGACGCATAACAACATAAGCAAGCACGCTATCGGAAAGGAGGGACACCGTGGGCGCTTGGATCATTCCCATAGCCATTCTTGGCTTCTTTGCTCTCATCTTCATACCGCGCATACACATCATCATCGGCTATGCCGACGAGATCACGCTTCACGTACGGTTTCTCTTTCTGCGGCTGCGCATCCTGCCCACCAAGAAAAAAGAAAAGCCCATGCGGGGTATGAGTGAGAAAAAAGCGCAAAAAATACGGCAAAAGCTTCGCAAGAAGGCGCAAAAGAAGGAGCAGGCTCAACTGCAAAAGAAGCAGAAAAAGGAGCAGAAGAAACAGCTCCCCAAGGATAAAAAAAGTATAGCCGAGATCTTGGATCTCGTTCACATGGTGCTTAAGCTCGTGCGTGCCGTGATCGGCCGCTTCATGCGCCATCTGCGCATCAAGCTGGTGCGCCTGCACGTGGTGGTCGCCACGGGTGACGCCGCCTCCACAGCCATCGGCTACGGTGCCGTCACGCAGGCTGTCAACGTGCTCTTCCCTCTCTTGGAAAAGGTTCGCCCCTTAGAAAAGCTGCAAAACGTGGACGTGCTCGTCACGTCGGACTTTACCAAGGATGCCCCCGAGCTTGACGTCAACATCGAGTTTTCCCTCGCCCTCTGGCATATCTTCAGCGTGGCCTTTGCCGCCCTCGGTGCCTTTATACGACACATGCTCAGCCCCGACCATCAGCGCCTGCAGAAGCGCAAGAGCAAAAGCGGCCATAAGGTGACCGCCCCCAGAAAAGTCAATCATAAACTGTAATATATACTGTGAAAATCAGAAAGGAATACGATTATGGCAAACGAACACAAGATCCCCGAAATTATCCGCTCCTCCTTGGAGAACATCCGCTCTATGGTGGATGCCAACACCGTGATCGGTGATCCCATCAACACCAACGCAGGCACGACCATCATTCCCATCTCCAAGATCTCCGTGGGTGTCGCTACGGGCGGTGTGGACTACAACACCACCAAGGCCGAGCGCCCCATGCCCCAGAACTTTGGCGGCGGCGGCGGAACGGGTCTGTCCGTCACACCCGTTGGCTTCCTCGTGGTCGATGCTGACGGCGAGGTGGAATTCCTCAATATCGGTCAGAAGGGCAAGCCAGATCCCGTGGATCAGGTAGCCGACCTTGTGGAGCGCACGCCCGACATCATCGCCAAGATCAAGGACTTGTTCTCAAAAGAGCCTAAGCCCACCGTATAAGCATCATGAATACGCTTCTCCGTTCATAGAATACACTGTATCGCTATGAACGGAGAATGCCATGAAGCACATACTTTGTATTCTGTTAGCCTGCACGCTTGCGTGCCTGTCCTGCCTGCCCGTATGGGCAAGCCCCGCCGTATCTGAGCCCTCGGTGTCCGCCGAGAGTGCCATTCTCACCCTGCCCTCGGGCACAGTGCTGTATGAAAAGAACGCCGACAAACGCATGGAAATGGCAAGCACCACCAAGCTGATGACGGCCCTGGCGGTAGCAGAGGCACTTCCGCTTTCGCAAACCGTGACCGTCTCACCCGAGGCTGTCAACGTAGAAGGCTCCTCGGTCTATCTGTGTGAAGGCGAGCAATTGACCGTAGAGCAGCTGCTCTACGCCCTTTTGCTGTCCTCTGCCAACGATGCGGCCACGGCTCTTGCCATTGCTGCCGACGGCAGCACAGAAGCTTTTGCCGAACGTATGAATCGGTATGCGGAGCGCCTGGGCCTGACTGACACGCACTTTGTCAATCCCCACGGTCTCAGCCACCCCGAGCATTACACCACGGCACGGGAGCTTTCGCTCATAGCCGCAGAGCTTTTGCGCCATGAGGCGCTATCCCGTATCGTGTCCACCTACAAGGCAACCATTCCCCTAAGGGAAGAGAAAAACGCACGTCTGCTTGTCAATCACAATAAGCTCCTGCGCACCTACGAGGGGGCTTTCGGCATGAAAACGGGCTTTACCAAGCGAAGCGGGCGATGCCTTGTGAGTGCCGCCGAGCGGGACGGACTTACCCTCATCGGCGTTACGCTGAACGCCCCCGACGATTGGCGTGACCACCGCCAAATGCTGGATTACGGCTTTGCCTGCTACGAGGCGGTCACGTACGCTGAGGCAGGTGGCTTTTCCTATACGCTTCCCATTGCGGGAGCAACAGAGGAGACGGCGCACCTGTGCAATACCGAGCCGCTGTTTCTGCCTCAGCCGAGGAACGCTCCTCTGCCTACCTGTACGGTAGAGACCTTTTCACGGGTGGGCTTTGCGCCGTTGCCTGCCGACACGGTGCTCGGCAGGGTTACCCTGACGGGCGTTGACGGGCAGACAGTATCGTCACCCTTGGTTATCCAACAGCCCATCGAAGCACGGCCGTCTCGTGCTTCCCTTTTTCAACGATTTCTTGCGTGGCTTCGCCGATCGTAGCCGCACAAGAGGAAAGGACGTCTCATGGAGTCGGTCAGACTGCAAAAATATTTCACCGACTGCGGCGTCATGTCACGCCGTGCCGCAGAGCGGGAGATCGAGAGCGGACACGTGCAGGTCAACGGAAGCACGGCCACGCTCGGCCAGCGCATTGACCCATCGGCGGATACCGTGACCTGGAACGGCACGGTGATACGCCCGCAGGCAGACGAGCGCACCTACATCATGCTTCACAAGCCCCGTGGTTTCTTGACCACCATGTCGGATGATCGGGGACGCCGCACGGTGGCTCAGCTGACGCAGGATGCAGGACGGCGGCTGTATCCCATAGGACGCCTTGACATGGACTCGGACGGTCTATTGCTGATGACCGACGACGGTGCGCTGACGCTGCGCCTATCGCACCCCCGCCACGAGATCCCCAAGATCTATGAGGTCGAAGTAAAGGGCACGGTATCCGATGCCTGCCTGGCCGCCCTCAACGCACCCATGACGCTGGACGGCTATCAGCTTCTTCCCGTTAAGACCGAGCGGCTTTCGGTGCATCACCATACCACGCGGCTTCGCATGACGCTGTATGAGGGACGGAACCGACAAATACGGCGCATGTGCGAATCACAATCGCTGTCCGTGGTAAGCCTCAGCCGTGTTGCCATCGGGCAGCTGACGCTTGGCGACCTGCCTGTTGGCCGTTGGCGCCATCTAACGCCAAGCGAGGTCGCCTATCTGAATGGCGAGCAAGACACACTATAAATAAGGAAGGAATCCAACCATGCTACAGGTTTTACCCATTCAATCCAAGCTCAAACAGGAGGAGCTGTGCCTGCGTTGCGGCGTTACGTACAATCCCGACCTGCTGGCCTATGCCGCCACGGTGGACGGTCAGGCGGCAGGCATCTGCCAATTCAAGCTCACCGAAAAGAGCGGACTTGTTTACGATATTGCCCCCACCCCCGAGCTGAACAGCTTTGAGGCACTCTTTGTGATGGGACGGGGTACACTCAATTTTATCGATCTGTGCGGTGTTCACCATGCCACCTACGTCGGCAAGGTGACAGACGAGCCGCTGTTGCGTGCCATCGGATTCCAAAAGACCGAGGCAGGCACGTACGAGATCAACCTTGAGGGCTTCTTTACCGACCATTGCCACAATCACTCCGAAACATAATACAGCATCATAAAAGCAGGCGTATTCGCAACGAATACGCCTGCTTTTATATTATTGTATGTTACCATATGACCGCCTTTGCAAGCAGCTCCTCTGTGCGGTCCATCACCTGCTCGGCAATCTCCCCGAGGTGCTTAGGCAGCTTGGAAAAGGCCAAAAGAGCCTTCATGTCGATATTGTGCAGATCACTGCCAAAGGCAACCAAACGCTCGCTGTGGCAATACTCGGCAAGAAGCCTTCTGACCCGTCTCTTCTCCAAGGCCTTGGCATTGATCTGGATCAGTGCCCCTGCCTCCATCAGACACGCCAGCGCATCCGCCTTGTCAAGATAACGGTCGATATGCGCCAGCACCACCGTATATTCCTCGGCAAGCAGGTGCTTGACCGTTTCCATATCTCGGTACGTCCAAATATCCAACGGCATTTCCAAAAGGAGTATGCGTGTGCCCTGTATGCACAGCTTCTCTAAGCCCTGCATGCGCTCCATTCCCTCGCAAAGAAGCACCTCGGCACCAAGACACAGCAAAGGACGCTCTGCCTTATTAAGCGTTTGTATGCGCTCTGCCGCCGCCTCTCTTTTTTCGCAAAAGGTCTCTAAAATATGCGCACTCGGATAAAAGTGAGACGTGGCAACCGCAAGCTCGATCCCCATTTCCCGCATGGTACGCAGCTGACGTGCGCTTTCTCTCAATGAGGATGAACCATGATCCATTCGTGGCAGTATGTGCGAATGAAAATCAATGATCATAGGTACCTTCCCTATTACGTATTTTGATAACGTCTGTATCGGCTGTACGAGCTGTATTTCGCATACTTTCTGTATTTGTTGTATTTACCGTACTTTCCGTAGCGTCCGCCGCTTCCCTTGGCCTCGACATCGTTGAGTACGATTCCCACGACCTTAGCCCCGAGAGACTCCATCTGCTCAAGGCAAGCGGACAGCACCTGCTCCTTGCTTATGCCTGAACGCACGAGGAACACGTAGCCCGTGATCACGTCGGCAACCACAGCGGCATCCGAAACGATACCGACAGGCGGGAAGTCCACAAATACGTAGTCGTACTTGTGCGAGAAATCCAACAGCATTTGCTTGAAGCGTTCGCTCAGCACAAGCTCCGACGGGTTGGGCGGTACACGGCCCGATGAGAGCAGATACAGCCCTTCGATGGGAGAGGGGGTGACCACGTCCTCAACGTTGTCGACCTGTCCGCTCAAATACTCACTAAGACCCTGTCTGTCCTCGCCGTGTCCGAAATAGAACTGCTGCACGGGGCAACGCATATCGGCATCCAACAGCAAAACCCTCTTCCCTGCCTGAGCAAAGGAAACGGCAAGGTTGGTGATCACAAAGCTCTTTCCAACACTCTCACGTGCGGAGGTTACGGCAAAGATCGAGCCGCTCTCACTGCCCGTCGCCGCATACAGCAAATTGGTACGCAAAGAGCCAAATGCCTCGCGGATAGCAAACGGTGTGTTCTTATCGATCAGCTTGACCTCATACTTATCGTCAACGGCATTGGCCTTTTTCCGCTTGTTAAGCTTGATCGGCTTATGTTGCTTCTTTTCCATCTTCTCTCCTCCTTATTCCTGTTCCCAAGAAGGAATGACGCCGATGATCGGCACATTCGTCACACCCTTGATATCCTCTTCATTGACAATGATCGCACTGAAGATATAGCGGATCAGATAATACAGATACAGAACAAGCACGGCGGCAAGCCCTGCGATCGCCACGTTTCTCACCACGCTGGGAGAATCTGCGTTATTATCCAGCACGGGATAGTTCACAGCCTCAAGGCAATCCGAGGCACGGGAGTTGGCGATCAGACTATCGTTGATCGCCTTGATGGTAGCAAGGTCCGACTCGTCAAGCTTGGATTCCAGCTTCATCAGGGCCTCTCGGTACAGATCGACCTGCTCCTTTTCGAACATGGTCTTCTTGGTGACCTCCTTCACCGTGGCGGGTGCGTTGGTCACGATATACTTGGCGATCTCAAAGGCGTGCTCGGGTTTTTCGCAGGTGACCTTAACGGTCATCACCGAGGAGGTCTCCTTGAAGCTTGAGCTGATCATGGAGCGCAGCGCAGCCGTACCGTAATCGATATCCTGCTCCATCAACGCCTCTCGCATCGGCACAAGGAAAATATCGCTGGTAATGATATTGGAATAGTCGTTTGCCAGCTGCTCTGTAGCGGATAGCAAGGCACTGGTGGTATAGTCTGAGGCGGCTGACTGGTTAATGATATAGAACGTAACGCTGGAGGAATACTTTTTCGGGATCAACAGGATCGTGAAGGCACCTGCGATCAGCATGGCAACAAGTGCCACGATCGCAAGTCGCCACCAATTGGTGGCAAACACCTTCCAAAGCTTTTTTAAACTGATTTCCTTATTCATAGCATGACCTTTCCTTATCGTTATTGGTAGTATCAAGGCAAACAAAGTGTATATTCAGTTTATTATATCACAATCGCAGGGACTTGTCAAGAATGAAACATAAAAACCCATTTACATACTGTCACATACACGGTACATATACCGTTTTTTGTCAATATGGCTTCTCTCCAGCACGCCGATTCGGCATAAAAACAGCAATGCTCGCTGCAGTCTCCGCCCCCGAAGGCGGTGATAGGCGGCAAACTCCGAGGAGAGAAATTCGCTCTTACCGATGTCGGCAATACGGGCAAAATCCGAGACGGTCGAGAGAACCGTCTCCCCTAAAAGCTCACGGGGAAACAGCTCCGCCTCGTACCTCGGCCCCTTCTCGTATCGCTGTTTTCTCTCCGAATACCGATATTCGTCCGCCCGAACGCAAAGCACGTGAATGCGCAGGCGGTCATGCGGCAACAGCTCCGACAGCCAATACAGCTCAGGCAGCAGATCGGCATAGCTTGGATGCACGCCCGAGCGGCGACAACGAAGCACCTCGCCCGTCTCGGGCTCCACACGCACGATACGCCGCTCTGCGATAAGCGGACATACCACCGTCACCGAAAGCGGTGTCTCCTTCAAATACGTATGGAGCTTTTGCTTGAGGGGATACAGACTACCCGTTTGTATCTCCGTGACTGTATCTCCCTCGGCAATGTCGGCGATATGCCCCGCCACACGGCATTCGTGGTGATCGCTGTTTTCATCAAAAAAGTATTTACACACACGGTGCAACCTCTTCTCCCCCAGTGTGCCGATCGCCTGCTCGGGAAGTCCCGCATTGCCGCCCTCTGCCCGCACGCACAGGTCGGCGAAGCGTACCCGTCTGTCTATTGCGCTCACGTGGCGATCCCCGCAAACTGGTTGCTGTACAGCGTGTGATACTCACCGCCCCGTGCCAACAGCTCCTCATGGTTGCCTGCCTCTGCCACTCTGCCGTCCTTGATCACCACGATCACGTCGGCATCGCGAATGGTAGAGAGGCGGTGTGCTATGATCAGCGAGGTACGGTTTTTCATGAGTGCCACCATCGCCTGCTGAATGTGCATCTCGGTTCGGGTATC
>SVTU01000015.1 GCA_015063655.1 Oscillospiraceae bacterium | reverse complement strand
CCACCTCTTGTGCGATCTTGATGCCCGTGGGTACGTCAAAGCGTCCGTGAGCCTCAATGAGCAGATCAACCTCATCACCAACCGCCTCACGCACAGCGGCAATACAGCGGAGTGCCTTATCCAGATCCTTGTTGGAAATCTGAAGATAGTTCTTGCCAAAGGGGTCCCATTTCATGGCAGTCACGCCACGCTTCACAGCCTCCTTGGCCTTCTCGCCAAATTCCTCAGGCTCTCTTGCCCCTGCAAACCATCCGTTGATATAGATGCGGCAGTCCTCGTTGACCTTGCCGCCTAGAAGCTGATAGACGGGCACGCCGAGAGACTTGCCGAGAATATCCCACAACGCCATTTCCACGGCGGACAGCGCACTCATCAGCACAGCACCGCCGCGCCAGTAAGCATCACGGTAAATATCGTGATAGTGCTTCTCGATCTGACGGGGATCTTTGCCCACAAGATAGCTCTTGATATGCTCAACAGCCCCCACCAGTGCCTTTTCCTTATACTCCAGTGTTCCTTCCCCTACGCCCGTGATACCCTCATCGGTATAGACCTTCACAAAGACCCAGTTTGTGCGGAAGCAATCCACAACAAATGTTTTAATATCCGTTACTTTCATGTTGCATACTCCTTAGCGGTATAGGATTTTTATTGTATTACTATTTCTTGATATACGGTAGGAACGACTATGTTCTCGGGATCAAATCCCGTAGGTACTAAAGAATCAAACATGCCAAAGTGAAACGGCACAACGGTCCTCGCCCCGATCCGCTTGGCAAAGGCATTGGCATCGGCCATATTCATATTGTTTCCAACACCGTTGACCGGCAGGAAAAGTACGTCGACCGTCTTGGGAATATCGGCAAAAATATCCTCATTGTAGAGCGTATCACCCGTAACGTAGTAGACCTTGCTTTTCTTCATGTCCTCAACCAGAACACCGATCGCATACGGGTCGCTATGCACGGCCTTAACGGATGTGAAGCGGTAGTCTCCCTGTGTCCATACAGTATGGCGGTTGAATTGCACGTAATTGTGATGCCCGTTCTGTCTTGCCTTTGTCCATACCGAGGTCGGGCAAAGAACTGTCATACACGTTTCCTTGCGTGACAAAAACACGGGAGCGGTTTCCGGGTCATAGTGATCTAGGTGATCATGCGTAAAGATCATCACATCGGGTGTAAGTGAAAGAAAGCGTTCGTTCACAGGCACCCGACGGTCATTCTTAGGTTCAACCTTCACAACGCTATTGGATAAGTACGGATCGATCATAATGGAAAAGCTACCGTCCTCAAACAGCAGACCTGCTTGTCCGAGCCAAGTTATTTTCATAAATAATCTCCTTCCCTATTGACAAATTACTGATTTTATTATATTATATATTTTACTATCAATCTACCGTAATCTTATTATATTTATTTGATTTCTTATGATTTATATGAAAAGTATGACACTTCCCACCATCATTGCCGCAGGCATTTACAATGCACAAGTCGCCTCACGCGGCCGCGACATCACCAAAAACAGAAAGACAACGATGTTTGAGCTGGAATTGCCCCTGGAGGACGGAGGGGTATCCTACATCAACTCTCAAAGCTGTCCCATTCAAAGACACACGATCATTTGCGCAAAGCCGGGTCAAATGAGACACACTCGGCTTCCTTTTCTATGCCGTTACGTTCACTTCATCGTTCATGAAGGCACGATCTGTGACATGCTGCTTGGCATGCCAAATTTTATCGATATTCAGGATATATCAAAGATCGAAGCGATCTTTGCGGATATTATCCGCTTCCACGAATCGGGTCTGGAGCAGGATAAGGTGATGCTTGGCAGTGCCATTTTATCTCTGATCTATCAGCTGTTTGAACAAGGTCAATACTCGGTGTACCGTGATAAGCTAAAATCCAACAATAAAAAAACGATCGAGCGTGCGATCGCCTATATTCAAGACAATCTGACGGGGGACCTCCGACTTGAGACGGTTGCCGAGCACGTGGCCTTCAGTCCCATTCACTTTCATAACTGCTTTAAGGCCTCTACAGGCATGACCCTGTGCGAATACGTGACAGATCAGCGCATCAAAAAGGCCATCAATCTGTTGATCAGCACCGACCTGACACTCTCCGAGATCGCTTATGAGTGCGGCTTCTCCTCGCAATCCTATTTCAGCTACGCCTTCAAGAAGGCCATGGGCATGACGCCAAGGCAGTATGAAAAGGAGATCTATCAAAGATATGACCAATCATGACCACCACCCATGCCGATTGTTTTCAGAATACAGTAAAAAACGTGCTTGCGAAAGCTTCGCAAGCACGTTTTTTTATTTCTTTGTAATTCCGTTGAGGAATTGCTGCAGGCGGGGATTCTTTGGATGCTCAAAGAATTCCTCGGGCGGTGCTTCCTCGGCGATCACGCCGTCGCACATAAACAACACCTTATCGGCAACCTCACGGGCAAAGTTCATCTCGTGAGTAACCACGACCATGGTCATGCCCTGCTCTGCCAGGTGCTTCATGATCTCCAGCACTTCGCCTACCATCTCAGGGTCAAGAGCCGAGGTAGGCTCGTCAAACAGCATGACCTCGGGATTCATGGCCAAGGAACGGGCAATGGCAACACGCTGCTTTTGTCCACCCGACAGCATAGCGGGATAGGCATCGGCCTTATCGGGAAGTCCGATCATATCGAGCAGCTCTCTTGCCTGCTTCTCGGCCTCCTCGGGCGTCTTAAGCTTGAGCTTAATGGGAGCTAAGGTGATATTTTGCAAGATGGTCTTATGAGGGAACAGATTGAAATGCTGGAACACCATGCCCATTTTCTGTCTGACCGCATTGATATCGCACTTGGGAGACGTGATCTTCTCACCCTTGAAGTAAATGTCACCTGAAGTGGGTACCTCAAGCATGTTCAGGCAACGCAAAAACGTGGATTTTCCGCCGCCTGACGGACCGATAATGACAATGCGCTCTCCCTGCTTGATGGTATAGTCAATACCCCGAAGAACCTTAATATCCTCTCCAAAATCCTTATACAGGTTTTTAACCTCTATCACTCTTGCGCAACCTCCTTTCCAACAGCTGGACAAGCTTGGACAGCCCCATCACGATCACAAGGTAGATCAAAGCAACGGCGATCAAGGGCATAAAGGCGGAGAACGTAACGCCTCGGATAATATCACCGCCGCGTGCTAGGTCGCTAATGCCGATGTATGCGGAAACCGAGGTCTCCTTTAACAGAACGATAAACTCGTTGGCAAGTGCAGGCAAAACGGCCTTGAATGCCTGAGGCATCACGATGTAAAACATGGTTTGCGTATAATTGAAGCCAAGGCTTCTGCCTGCCTCAAACTGTCCTTGGTCGATGGACATGATACCGCCACGTACGATCTCGGCCACGTATGCCCCCGAATTGAGACCGAAGCATATGATGGCAGCCAACACCTTATTGATGCTCAGCGGCATAAAGATAACGAAATATATGATCATGAGCTGAACCATCACAGGTGTTCCTCGGATCACCGTAAGGTACAGATTGGAAATGGCATTCAATATCTTGAGCTTGCCGATCTTATCGTGCGTGCAACGGATAATGGCAACCAGGAAGCCGAGCAGAATGCCCATCAGAGCCGCAAAAAAGGTGATCAGAAGCGTTGTGCCAAGTCCGTTAGTCAAATACTTCCAGCGAGCGCCTTCGATGAAATTGAGGCGAAATTCGGCCACAAAATCATTCCATACCCTAACAATGTACACCGACATATCGGGACGGCTTGATACCATGGAAAAGCTCATGACCTCAGCTACGCCCTTTTTCTGGTTGGTGGCACCCGAAATGTCGATTTCCTCGCCGTCAACCTCAATGGTCTTAGCATCCAAAATGTCCTTTTGCGTGTCGAGAAGGCCGCCAAAGACGGTGTTCAACACGTCATCGGAGGCATAGAAGATATACTCTTCACCGTCCTGGAATATCTCCACCGTCACCGTATTGGTAAGCGTATCGGCATTCACAAGCAGCTCACACAGCACGGGATCGACCACGTCGTTGATCTGTCTTGACGTTTTCGTTTTATGCTCGCTCGCATTCGTAGCCATAAGAAGGCTGTTAGTATGTTCAGCCATCAGCGTACCCACGTCGGGGGCTGTGACCTCACACTCGATGATGATATTGGATTCTGTTCCGTATTCATAGGAGATCAGTTTAGCCTTCGTATGGTCAAGCACGTAGGCAACAGACTTCATTTTGGACGTCCTTCCCAAGGAAGCAAAGCCGTTATCCAACAGCTCCTGCGCCTCGGCCTCGCTGACCTCGTCGGCATAGGCGGCTGTGCGGGCATATATGATAAGCCCCGCCACAAGCACAGCGAGAACACCGACAACACAAGCGGCTATGACCCATTTTTTCTTTGTTGTTTGTTTCATGCAGCTATCCTTTCCCTGCCTTCAGGAGCAGGTAATAACACGCAAAATAGGAATGGGCGTTGCCCATTCCCTATTTTGCCTTGTGCTATCCTTGAATAATCAGTCAGCCTTGATGTACTTGGCGATGATTTTGTCGATCGTGCCGTCAGCGATCAGCTCTTCAAGAGCGGCATCGATCTTCTCGAGAAGCTTTTCATTGCCCTTGGCAACGGCAATGGCATACTCCTCGGTAGCATATTCGGTATCGAGCAATGCAAGACCCTTGTTAGCCTTGACAAAGGACTTAGCAGGCTCGTTATCGATGATAACGGCGTCAACCTCTTTGCCCTTGAGTGCCTCAACAGCGTCTGCACCCTTATTAAAGCGAACCACGTTATCCTCGCCGTAGTCGTCGGAAGCGTAGATGTCACCCGTAGTAGACAGCTGAACGCCGATCTTCTTACCCTCAAGGTCATCCAGGCTCTTTACGTCGGAATCCTCACGAACGATAACGACCTGAACAGCGGTGGTGTAAGGAATGGAGAAGTTAACCATCTCCTTGCGCTCGTCGGTCACCGTAAGGCCTGCGACGCCGATATCGGCACCGCCCGTCTGAACGGACGAGAGAATGGAGTCAAACTTCATGTCCTCGATCTTCAGGGTCATGCCAAGCTTCTCGGCAATGGCCTGTGCGATCTCAACGTCGATACCCGTAATGGCCTCGTCGTCACCATGGTACTCATAGGGCGGGAACTCGGCATTGGTTGCCATAACCAGCTCCTTGTCCTTCTTTTGACAAGAAGCGAAAATGCAGGTCAGCATCAGAACTGCCAGAATCAGAGAAAGAATCTTTTTCATAATGTCCTCCAAAAATAATTGAAAATGTAAATTTTCTTATAACAGTATACAGCAGAAAACGGGGCTTGTCAAGAGAAATTCAATAATTATTTGCAGATTTCTCAGTCAAATCACAAAAGAATGAATATTTTTAACGTTTATTCAATATTTTATTCAAAAATTGGCCCGTATATGATCCGCTGTGCCGTGCCACCTCCTCAGGTGTACCCGTAGCAACAACTGTGCCGCCCCTGTCTCCTCCCTCGGGGCCAAGGTCGATGATATAGTCTGCGGTCTTGATCACATCCAAGTTATGCTCGATCACCATAATGCTGTTTCCGCCGTCGCACAGCCTTTGCAGAATGAGAATGAGGCGTGACACGTCATCGGTATGCAGACCCGTTGTAGGCTCATCGAGAATATACAGCGTTTTGCCCGTGCTACGCTTGGCAAGCTCGGTGGCAAGCTTCACTCGCTGTGCCTCACCGCCCGATAGGGTGGTAGAGGACTGACCTACCTTGATATAGCCAAGCCCCACGTCAAAGAGTGTCTGCAGGCGAGCCCTGATCCTCGGGATACCGTCAAAGAAGCCAAGGGCCTCCTCCACCGTCATATCCAGCACGTCCGCAATGCTCTTTCCCTTATACTTGACCTCAAGGGTATCTCGGTTATACCGCTTGCCGTGGCATACGTCGCAGGTAACGTATACGTCGGGCAAGAAGTGCATCTCGATCTTCTTCACGCCGTCACCCTCGCACGCCTCACAGCGTCCGCCCTTGACGTTAAAGGAAAAGCGTCCTGCCTTATAGCCTCTTGCATTGGCATCCGCCGTTTTGGCATACAGATCCCGAATGTCTGAAAACAGACCCGTATAGGTTGCGGGATTGGAGCGAGGCGTTCTGCCGATGGGGCTCTGGTCGATGACAATGACCTTATCCAAATGCTCATACCCCGTCAGTGAGCGATAATTTCCCGGGAAACGCACAGCTCCATTGAGCTCACGGGACAGCACGGGATTAATGATGCCGTTGACAAGCGAGGATTTGCCCGAGCCAGACACGCCTGTTACACAAACAAAGCATCCAAGCGGAATGTCCACGTCCAAATTCTTCAAATTATGCTCGCATGCACCGCGCACCGACAGATACTTCCCGTTTCCAACACGTCTGAGCGCGGGGATCGGGATCTGCTTAGCACCCGAAAGATACGCTCCTGTGATGGAGCGTTCATTGTTCATGACCTCGCTCGGCGTGCCGATCGCCACGACCTCTCCACCGTGAATCCCTGCTCCCGGGCCTATATCGACGATACAATCGGATGCCATCATGGTTTCCTCGTCATGCTCCACCACGATCACGGTATTGCCGAGATCTCTCAGCTCCTTGAGCGTGGCAATCAGCTTGGCATTATCCCGCTGATGCAGGCCGATGCTCGGCTCGTCCAAAATATACAGCACACCCACAAGAGCCGAGCCGATCTGCGTGGCAAGGCGAATTCTTTGTGCCTCTCCGCCCGACAGCGTGCCTGCCTTGCGTGACAGCGTTAAATATTCAAGCCCGACACGCACAAGAAAGGACAATCTTGCCCGTATCTCCTTGATGATCTCCTTGGCAATCGCTTGCTCGGTATCGTTCAGCACAAGACCGTTGATAAAATCAAGCGCATTTTCAACCGAAAGCTCGCAAAGCTCATGAATATTCTTACCGCCTACCGTGACAGCCAGCACCTCGGGATTGAGTCGCTTTCCGCCGCATACGGGACAGGGGGCGTCCTCAATAAATTGCTCGTAGTAATCGTCTGCCGCCCCTTGAAGCATACGGGCTTCCATCATTTTGACAACACCCTCGAAGCGTACCTTCTGATGATGCTCCACGCCGCCAAAATAGCGGTAGATATCGTAAATTTCATCCTCAGATCCGTTCATCAGCACGTCAAGAGCCTTAGGCGAAAAATCCTTGATGGGGGTATCCATATCAAAGCCAAAGCGTTTGCCGACCGAGATGAACAGAGGGCCGTTCCAGCTCTTTTCCTCCATGGTCTTAAAGCCGTTAACGTTGATCGCTCCCTCACGCAAGGAAAGCTCCTTGTTGGGGATCAGTCGCTCTACGGCGATGCGGCGCATGTCGCCAAGACCTGCGCAATGAGGACAAGCACCTGCGGGATTGTTAAAGGAGAACATTCTCGGCTCAAGCTCGCCAAAGGAAATGCCATGCTCCTCACAAGCATAGCTCTGCGAAAAGCTAAGCTCCCGTCCCTCTCCCGTTCTCGGCACGGTCACGATCAGAAGATGCCCCTCAGCAAGCGACAGAGCCGTTTCCACGGAGTCTGCCAAGCGAGCACGGATATCCTCACGCATCACAAGACGGTCAACGATGACCTCGATGCTATGCTTTTTATTCTTATCCAATGCGATCTCCTCGGACAGCTCATACTGAATGCCGTCCACCCTCACACGGGCATAACCGCTCTTGCGGGCATCGGACAGTACCTTCTCATGGCGCCCCTTTTGCGCCCTCACAACGGGGGCAAGCACCATAAAGCGTTCTCCCATCGGAAGCGACAATATTTGCCCGATGATGCTTTCCGTGGTCTGCTTGCGGATCTCCTTGCCGCACACAGGACAATGCGGAATACCGATACGGGCATACAAAAGACGCAGATAGTCGTAGATCTCGGTTACCGTTCCCACGGTAGACCTTGGGTTCTTTGACGTTGTCTTTTGGTCGATGGAGATCGCGGGAGACAGCCCGTCGATCATATCCACGTCCGGCTTATCCATCTGCCCGAGAAACATACGGGCATATGAGGACAGAGATTCCACAAAGCGTCTGTGTCCCTCGGCGTAGATAGTGTCAAACGCCAGAGACGACTTGCCCGAGCCAGACAGACCCGTCAGCACCACGAGCTTATCCCGTGGGATCTCGACGTCTATATTTTTCAAATTATTGACCCGTGCCCCACGGATCACAATAGAACGAATCATATATAAACCTTTCTTCTCTTATTTCCCTGCCTTCAGCTCGGCTATGCAATCACGCAAATACGCTGCTTGCTCGAATTCCAGGCGCTTGGCGGCATCCCGCATCTGTGCGGTAAGCTCGGCAATTCTCTTTTCCGTCTCGCCTGCCGAAAGCTTTGGCTTTCGCCCGCCCTTGCCCTTTTTCAGTTCCTCAGCAGGACGGCCGATGTCAATAATGTCACGAATTCCCTTTTTGATGGTTTGCGGGACGATGCCGTTTTCCTCATTGTAATTCTTCTGTATGGCTCGGCGCCGCTCGGTCTCCTCGATGGCTCGCCGCATAGAGCCCGTTACGCTGTCGGCATACATAATGACACGCCCCTGCGCATTGCGGGCGGCACGGCCTATGGTCTGAATGAGACTGCGCTCCGCACGCAAAAAGCCCTCCTTGTCGGCATCCAAGATCGCCACAAGAGATACCTCGGGGATATCCAAGCCCTCACGCAAAAGATTGATCCCAACCAACACGTCAAAGATACCTCGGCGAAGATCACGGATGATCTCCATGCGCTCGATGGTATCCACGTTGAAATGGATATATCTCACCTTAATGCCATTTGTCTCCAGATATTCGGTCAGATCCTCGGCCATCTTACGTGTGAGCGTGGTTACAAGCACACGCTCGTCCTTTTCGACACGCTTTCGGATCTCGCCCATCAGGTCGTCTACCTGACCCTCAATGGGACGGATCTCCACCTCGGGATCGACCAAGCCCGTGGGTCGAATGATCTGCTCAACGGTTGCTGTGGCATTCTCATTTTCATAGTCACCGGGGGTGGCACTGACAAACACAGCCTGGTTGATACGCTCCTCAAACTCCTCAAAGAACAGCGGACGGTTATCATACGCCGAAGGAAGCCGAAAGCCGTAATCGATCAGATTCTTCTTTCTTGCCGTGTCTCCGCCGCTCATGCCTCGCACCTGCGGCAGTGTCACGTGGGATTCATCCACAAACAAAAGGTAATCGTCGGGAAAATAATCCAACAGCGTGCTTGGCGTTGAGCCTGCAGGTCGCCCTGCCAGCACACGGGAATAGTTCTCCACACCCGAGCAGAAGCCGACCTCACGAAGCATTTCCATATCGTATTTAACTCGTTCCTCGATACGCTGTGCCTCAATGAGCTTATCCTGCTCACGAAAATACGCCACACGCTCCACCATCTCTCGCATAATGTCCTGAAGCGCCTTTTCTCTTTTATCATCCGATACGGCATAATGGGTGGCAGGATAGATAGGCATATAGGTCAGCTCTCTGAGCATCTCACCCGTTACGGTATTGATCTCGGAAATGCGGTCGATCTCATCGCCAAAGAATTCAATGCGAACCGCCTTATCATTCATGCTGGCAGGAATGATCTCCACCGTATCGCCACGCACACGGAATTTATCACGCTCCAAGGACATATCGTTTCGGTCGTAGCTGATCGCCACAAGGCGGCGTATCAGCTCATCACGCCCGATCTCCATGCCCGGGCGTAAAGCCATCACGAGTTGCTTGTATTCCTCGGGGTCGCCGAGTGAGTAGATGCAGGACACACTGGCCACAATGATCACGTCACGTCGCTCCAGCAAGGAGGAGGTGGCGCTGTGGCGGAGCATATCGATCTCATCGTTGATCATAGCATCCTTTTCGATATACATGTCACGCCCGGGAATATAGGCCTCGGGCTGATAATAATCGTAATACGACACGAAATACTCTACCGCATTTTCGGGAAAGAACTCACGGAATTCACTGCAAAGCTGTGCCGCCAAGGTCTTATTATGTGCCAAGACGAGGGTAGGACGGTTGATCTTTTCGATGACCTTGGCCATCGTAAAGGTCTTGCCTGAGCCTGTTACGCCAAGCAGGGTCTGCATGCGGTGTCCCTCCTGTATCCCCTTGACCAATGCCTCGATCGCTTGAGGCTGATCGCCCGTCGGCTCAAACGGACTGTGCAAGCGAAAATCCATACCGTACCTCCCTTCTGTGCGTCGCTCACGGCAACGCACTACGTACCATCTATATATTATACCCCGAAATTCTCCTTCTGCCAAGGGCTTTTGAAAAATTTGATCAAAAAAGATAAGAGCGAGGCAAGCGTGATACTCTAACGGAGTATCCATGCTCCCCTCGCTCTTATCTATGTATCCTTACGCCTCAAACGTAAAGGCTTCCCAAGGAATATTAACAGCCTTCTTATCCGTAAGGATCTCATCCACGTGCATTAAAAGCGGAAAATCCTTAGGGTCTAGCTTACCGTAAGACGAAGCCTTCTTGATGGCACGTGCCACGCGAACGGCAACCACCAACGATTCCAGCGTCACGCCGTTTAGCTCTGCCTTAGCCTCGTCAATAGTCATGCCTCTACCAAGCAGAATACCCACAAGGCGTGTACGTCCGCCATACACGGTTACGTAAAGGTCGCCCGCACCAACGGCAAGATTATCAAGCGTGCCTGCCCCCTGATAATCCAACAGACGGGACATCTCCTTGACACTCTGACCGAAAACAGCTGCCTGAGAGTTAAAGTGAAGCTCACTGTCAAGGCCGAATGCCTTTTGATTAAGGCCAATGGTAAGCGCAATACCAAGTGCATAACCGTTCTTCAGCGCCACGGCACTTTCAATGCCGACCACGTCGGTGGAAAGGCTGATATGATAATAATCGGTAGCCATGATATCACGAAGCTTGCGAAGCACGCTCATATCCTTACCGCAGAAGGCAACCTCGGTCTGATCATGGGCCACAAGCTCATAGCTCGTGCAAGGGCCGCCAACGGCATTGAGCGAGGTCTTAAGGCCCAGTTCATCAAGCTTAGCCTGCCAAAGATCGGGATACGTCTGCAGCTTGCCGTCCTCAGTGTCCATCAAGCCCTTGGTAACGGTCAGCACGGGAATGGTCTCGGGAATGATGGGAAGGATCACGTCACGGAACCAATCCACGCCAAAGCTGGACACACCGCCGATGATCATATCCGAGCCATCAATCGCCGTCTTCACGTCCTCGATCTGATAGTACTTCACGCCCTCGGGAAAATCCTTATTGAACTTCGGGTGACGTCCCGTACGAATGGATGTCTCAATGATCTCTCTGTCAAGGTGGGTTCCGACCAAACGAACCTCATTTCCGTTTTCTCTTGCAGGGAATGCCAGGGCCGAGCCCATCATGCCTGCTCCGATAATGGTAACAACTGCCATACTATTTTCCTCCTTACGGTGACGGTGTGAAAAATATTGAAAATTTTTGATAACTATTGCAAAAGTTATGCTGCTATGGTATACTATGCCTGTAAGCACAGCGGCGCACCGTCTTCTGTTTTATGTATCCATTATATCCCTTGTTTCCTTTATTGTCAAGAGAGAAAGCCAATGTTGATGTTACATCAAAAACGATGCATAATTTTTTGCAAACTTTTTCATATTTTTTCAAAGGAGTTGCCCCATGATTCAATACGAAAGACGAAAAAGCATTTTGGACTACCTAAAAAAAGAGCATACTGCCACCATTCGTGACCTATCAGCTCACGTTTACGCTAGCGAAGCATCGGTGAGACGTGACGTTGGGGCACTGGAGAAGGAGGGCTTGGTCACTCGCACCTGGGGCGGCGTGATGCTGGCCAATCATCCCAATCAGGTCATTCCCCTTCGTATGAGAGACACCACCGAGGTGAGCAACAAGGAGGCGGTGGCCAAAATGGCTGCCGAGCTGATCTTTGACGGCGCTACCGTCATTCTCGATGCCTCCTCCACCACCAGGCGCATTTTACATTACATAGGGGACAGACACGACGTGCGCATCATCACCAACAACTGTCAGCTTTTTGACCCCGAGGATAATCACGGCTTCACCGTATACGGCACGGGTGGACTGTACAGCAAGAAAAACCATTCCTTTACAGGACCTGCCGCCGAGCAATATATCCGCACCATTCACGCCGATCTCTTCTTCTTTTCAAGCCAGGGCATATCCGAGGACGGAGAGATCACCGACTCATCCGAGGAGGAGACCTCTCTGCGCCGTGTGATGCTGACACGGGCTGACAAGAAGATCTTTCTGTGCGACTCCTCTAAGCTCGGTCAAAAACGGTTATTTACCGTATGCCATAAGGATGACATCGACCGCATCCTATGCGACAAACCGCTTCCGTGGGAATAAAACGCTCACGTACACTGAGCGGCGAGGGCAAGGGCTACTGATCTGATCAAAAAGGGGGCTGTCTCAAATTTGCATTTGAGACAGCCCCTTTCTCTCGGCAAGCATATTGCTACTGAACGAACAGCAGTGCCGGCTTGCCCGTTCACTTTATTCGTCTTCTGCTTGCTGTTCCTCTGCTTGTAGCATGGCATCCCGTCTTGCCAAAAAGACACGAAGGGCGAAGATCGACACCACGCCGCCTACGATCAGCACCAAAGACCAGAACTGCGAGGGAGTCAGAGCACCGAAAAGACTTCCTCTCTCATCGTCACGCAAAAACTCAACGAAGAAGCGGAACACGCCGTATGCGATGAGATATACGCTAAAATTATAGCGAAATCTCTTTTTAAGCAAAAGATACGACATCACCAGGAATAACGCAAGCAAAAAAACCGCCTCGTAGAGCTGTGTGGGATGAACCTTGACGGGAAGATACGGAAACTTCACACCGAGGAAGGACTCTGTGGGCTTACCGTAGCAGCATCCTGCGAAGAAGCAGCCAACACGCCCCAGAGCATGTCCGATGGTGATGGCACATGGGACAACCGAAATGATATCCATCAGTCTTCCCTTCCCTTTTCTGCCAAACAAAACGTAGCCGAGCATAAAACACCCTGCCCCGCCGAGCAGACCGCCAAGGAAGGTGATTCCGCCGTCAAGCGCAAAGCCTGCCGAGGGATCCTCAAGCCAATTATAAAAGCCCTGAAAAACGGCGGCAAAGCCAAAGCCGAGCATCACGGCAACAATACCGTTATAAAAGACGAAATCATTAAATCGGTCATCAACACCAATCCACTTGTTATAAAAGGTCAGTATAAGAAAGGCCACCAGGACTCCAATGGCCACCATAACACCATACATATGAACGTTCCAAAAAATCGGTTCGGGTAACATATATGCTCCTTTTTACTTAAAAATTCAATCGTACAATGTTATTATAGCACAATAAAGACCGTTTGTAAATAGTTTTTTAAGCAGGACTTGCCCTGCAAGCCCTGCTTAAAAAATTAAGATATATACTTTGAATACTGCTTTCGAACGTAGGCTGCCGCCGTTTGGATATCGGCAGAGGGGTCAGCCCCCGTTTCTCGCTCAATGGTGAGATAGCCGTCATAGCCTACGGCACGCAGGGCCGAAAAATAGGCATCAAAATCCACGTCACCCTCTCCCACGGGCGTTTCGATAAAGAAATCAGCCACGTTAAGAGCCTCAATACCTCCCTCGGCAAAGCAACGGTAGATCAACACAGGGTCAGACACCTTCAATCGCTTGCCGTCCTTAAGATGCGTATGAACGATCTTATCGGACAACAGCATCACCGCCTCTGCGGGGTCCTGCCCCGTTACCATTACAAAGTTGGCAGGGTCGAGATTGACGCCCACGCCGTCGCCCGCTTGGCGGACAAAGGTATTAAGCACCGATGCAACCTCAGGACCTGTTTCGATTGCCAGCGTTACGCCGAGCGATGCGGCATAAGATCCGCACTCACGAAGAGCGTTCAGCATAACGCTATATTGCTTGCACGAGGTATCCTCGGGAATCACACCGATATGGGTGGTAACGACGTGCGTCCCCATGCGCACCGCAAGATCGACAATGCGCTTTGTTTTCTCAATTCTGGCAGGATTCTCCGCTTCGATCTCAAAGCCGTGACCGCCAAGATCGCCGCACAAAGCACTGACGGTAAGGCCATTTTGAGAAAGCAGATCAAGATACCGCTCAATGTCGGCATCTGTCAGCGTTTCGGGACAAAATTCTCCGCCCACCGCATAGATCTGTACGCCGCTCAAGCCAAGCCGTCCCGCTTCGATCATACTCTCGGCAATTGACGTATGAAAGCAATCGCAAATCACTCCAAGCTTCATATTCTATCTCCTTAACATGTGTTTTACACAGCCACCCAAGCATCGGGGGTCTTCATGGCAAGCAGAGCGGCATCCCGTATTTTCATGCATTCCATGGTCTGCTCAGTTTCAAAGGGAGGCACGGGCTCAGCAAAGAAGTGCAAAATCTTTGACATCAAAATCATAAAATAATTTGAGGTCAGGGACGCCCCCACAGACGGTGCCTCGCCGCCGCCAAGCAATGCAAAGAAGCCAAGCCCCTTTCTCGACCACGTCATTTGTGCCGCCCGTCCGTCATCATAGCGCACACGGTAGCTCCATACCGTATCCGACAGTATGTCGGCTTTCACGGCCACAGCACCCACACCAAGCTTTTTAACGACCATTTCGATCTGATGAATCAAATATTCATCAGCGCTCCGTCCGCCGCCCGTCATCATAGCAACGGTGGGAGCATCGTAGGCATCCAGCTCCGTAGCGTAGCGAAGAGCCGACGTGCTGAAGAAGGGCGTGTGGTATGCCTCTCCTAAGTCTATGATCTTCTTAGCCTCTGCCGCATTCGGTGCAAAGGTCTTATCCACGTAGGTAGGCTTGCCGTAAGGGAACACGGCCTTGGCATATTCCAAGTGCTTTTGCGGGTCAGAAGGAGCCAAAATGACGATCACGTCACTCTTCTCGCAAACCTCGGCAATGCTTGCGCACTGCTCAATTCCTTTTTCCTCGCACCATTGCTTGCCGCTCTTGCCGTCAGTGGGAGCGATCTCAAGCTCGCCGTAGGCATAGCAGACCTTGGCCTCGATCCCCTCCTGGTTTGCCACACTGTCAATCCATTCGGGGTAATGATCGGCATGCCATTCACTCAAATAATAATCAACAAATCCGATTTTTAGCATAGTCATCCTCACGCTTACAGCGTGATCTCCTTTCTGATTTCGGCAGAAGCATACAAGGTATCGAGAAGCTTTGCGCTTTCCAGCACGTAATCGATATGGCTTCGGGACTTGACGCCGCTCTGGTACGCTTCAATAAAGGCGATATCCTCCTTGAGATACATGTTGGGGATCTCGTAATCAAGGGATTCCGTCTGCAGTGTATCACCCTTTGTCAAGGTAAAGTGCTTGCCGTAGGTCAGGCGTGCGCCTGCCTTATCGCCAAGAAAGTCGATGAACATATCCTTGCTGTCGATATTCTGTGCCCATGCGCCGTTAAACGAAATGCTGGCCTTATCGGTGCGGATGTAGCCCGTGATAAAATCGTCTACGTTGTTGATACCGTTCTCCACGTCGGCGGTATCCTCTGCCCACATGGAGCTGTATCGGTAAGACTTCATGTCCTTAGCCATTTCGCAGTAGGCGTCACACGTCACGTTTTGAAGCTTTGCTCCGCCGAGGATATACAAGATCAGATCAAAGAAATGCACACCCCAGTCAATCAGCACACCGCCCCCCGACTGCTCCTTATCCGTAAACGGACCGCCAAGGCCAGGAATGGAGCGGAAGGAGCGGAAGGAGCAATACACGTGATAGACGTTGCCAAGCTCACCGTTTCTCACCATCTCCTCTAACAGCTCTACCGACTTATGGTAGCGGTTGCACACACCGATGTTCAGCATCAAGCCTCTGTCGTTGGCCTCCTTGGCCATCTCGCAGGACAGCTCGTAATTGATGGTGATGGGCTTCTCGCACAGCACGTGCTTCCCTGCCCGCAGGGCGTCCATCGTCACCGTATAGTGGGCATAATTGGGCGTTAACACCCACACGGCCTCCACCTCGGGGTCAGCCAAGGCAACCGCATAATCGGTGATGGCGTTCTCCACAAATTCATACGTGTCCTTCATCAGCTGGGCTTTCTCCAAAATGAGGTCGCAGGCGTATTTCACACGCAAGCCCTCCATCTGTGCCATTGCCTTAAAGTGAGCGTTTTGCGCAATGCGGCCGCAGCCGATCACAGCAATTACCGTTTGTTTCATAACAGAAACCTCCTTATATTTATGCTGATTTCATTATACACCCTTGTGCGATATTGGTACATAGTATTATTTCAGTTATTATTTAGCATTTTTTTGTATTTCGTTGTATTATCGATTATTTTTTCTTTATTTGTTTAGTATTTCTTGACAATGTCATCCATTTTCGGTATAATGGTCCTTGGGGGTGACAATATGCCAATTATCGGCTCGGGTGTAAAATACCATCTCGACAAGGCCTATATGCAAGAGCCTATTTCCTATGGGCGCTTTTCTCTTTTCCAGGTTGGCCGTATGCACTGCGCCGAGGATACGGTCGTGCAAACGCACACGCATCTGCAATGGCTGGAGCTAACCGTCATCAAGGGAGGCA
>SVTU01000014.1 GCA_015063655.1 Oscillospiraceae bacterium | reverse complement strand
GGAATAATATGGCAAACATGTCACTCACAAGAAACGAAATGCCCGTGCAGTCCCCCGAGGTCAGAAGTAAGAATTTTGACGAGGTCGCCCTCGGCTACACCGAGGAGCAGGCCATCGATGAGGCAAAAAGATGCTTAAATTGTAAGAATATGCCCTGCGTGCAGGGCTGCCCCGTACATATCCACATCCCCGCCTTTATTGCCAAGGTGGCAGAGGGCGACTTTGAGGGAGCGTATCGCATCATCAGCGAGGCAAGCTCGCTTCCCGCCGTGTGCGGACGTGTGTGCCCTCAGGAAACGCAGTGTGAAATGAAATGTGTTCGCGGTATTAAAGGCGAGTCTGTGGCCATCGGACGTCTTGAGCGGTTTGTGGCCGACCGCCACAATGCCAAAGAGGACGCTGCGGTCGATCGTCCCATGCCAAACGGGCATAAGGTAGCGGTGATTGGCTCCGGCCCCTCGGGGCTTTCCTGCGCAGGTGAGCTTGCCAAAAAGGGGTATGACGTGACCGTGTTTGAGGCTTTGCATACGGCGGGCGGCGTGCTGGTATACGGTATTCCCGAGTTCCGCTTGCCCAAGGCGATTGTGGCCCGAGAGATCGAGGGACTGCGTGCGCTCGGCGTGACGGTTGAGACCAACACTGTGGTGGGTAAGACCATTTCCATCGACGAGCTGATCGAGGAATACGGCTTTGAAGCCATCTTTATCGGCACGGGTGCGGGCTTGCCCAAGTTTATGGGTATTGCGGGTGAAAACCTCAAGGGCGTGTATTCCGCCAATGAGTTTTTAACACGTATCAATTTGATGAAGGCCTATCGAGAGGACAGCGACACACCCATTCAGCATCCCCGTCGGGTCGCTGTGGTGGGCGGCGGCAACGTGGCCATGGATGCCGCACGCTGTGCCAGACGCTTGGGCGCAGAGGTCTATATCGTCTACCGACGGGGCAGAGATGAGCTGCCCGCCCGCCGTGAGGAGGTTGACCATGCCGAGGAGGAGGGTATCGTCTTTAAGATGCTCACCAATCCCACCGAGATCCTTGGCGACGAGAACCGCAGTGTGTGCGGTATGACCTGCGTGGAAATGACGCTTGGCGAGCCTGACGCTTCGGGACGCCGCCGTCCTGTGGTCAAGGAGGGAAGTGAATTTACGCTGGACGTGGATTGCGTGATCATGGCGCTTGGTACGTCCCCCAATCCCTTGATCAAAGCCACCACCGAGGGCTTGGAGACCCAAAGATGGGGCGGTATTGTAGCGGATGAGAACGGCAAGACCTCACGTAGCGGCGTGTGGGCAGGCGGAGACGCCGTTACGGGTGCGGCCACCGTGATCTTGGCCATGGGCGCGGGCAAGACCGCCGCCATGGATATTGACCGTGCGCTGAGTTAACGTTATTTGAAGCATCGTGCTTGCCGGGAACAGAGGACAGAGGATGTACCATTCTCTGTCCTTTTTATATCCTTTCGAGTGCTAAAAAACATGAAAAAAGAGTGCTAAAGGGGGAAAAACGGGGCATAGTAAATATATATAGAAGAAAACAGGGGGGCAGAACAATTGAAATTAGCACTGTTCATAAATAATTAACAAAATAATTTGCAAAAACTATTGACAAAGAGGCGCGAAAGTGATAAATTTTATACAGAGGTTAGCACTTGACGCAAAGGAGTGCTAAAATCTGATGCAAAATGCCGTTCCAAACGTCACAGGAACGTAAAAAGAGGAGGAAAGAGATTGGCACACTATGCAGATGGGTTGAGCGAGCGTAAGAAGCAGATACTCAAGGCCGTGGTCGAAGCTCACATTGAGGGCGGCGAGCCGGTTGGCTCTAAATACATTGTGCAGAACAATTTGCTTTCCTGTTCGTCAGCCACCATTCGCAATGAAATGGCAGAGCTTGAGCAGCTTGGGTATTTGGAGCAGCCGCACACCTCGGCAGGGCGTGTGCCCAGCGAGCTTGGGTATCGCTTCTACGTCGATAGCTTGGTGGAGCAATACGCCAACGCCACACGGGATATCGTGCAGATCAATCAAATCTTGAAATCCAAAATGTCCGAGATCGACCAGATCTTGGAGACAGCCTCCAAGCTTGCTTCCAGTATGACCAACTATACGGGCATTGCCATCAAGCCCAAGGCATCCATGGTCACCATGGCACGCTACGAGCTGATCCTGATTGACGGTGAGCACTTCGCTATGGTGATGATCACGGCGGGCGGTACGGTCAAGACTAAAAAGGTCAAGGCCACGGCAACGGTACGCCCCGAGGCGCTTGCCAAGCTTTCCTCTCTGCTTAACAAAAGGCTTTGCGGTGTGAGTGCAGACGGCATCACGCTGCCCATCATGATGGAGCTTGAGAACGAGATGGGAGACGATGCCTTTCTAATCGCCCCTGCGGTCAAGTGCATCTACGAGGTCATGAACGAGTTTGACGGCGGAGAGCTTCGCTATTCGGGTCTTAACCGCCTTTTGGATTATCCCGAGTATGCCGATAAGGAGCAGTTAAGCTCTCTGTTGGGCACGCTGGAAAATCAAGAGGAGATCCTTGACCTTGTGTCAGAGCCGCAAAGCGACGACATCAACGTGCTGATCGGCTCGGAAAGCCCCGTAAAGGTGATGAACAATTCGGCATTGGTGTTCAAGCCGATCCGCAAGAACGGCAGAACGGTGGGTGTGATCGGCGTGATCGGCCCTCGCCGTATGGACTACAAAAAGGTACTCAAAACCATCGATGAGCTGGGCGGAAGCATTTCCAGCATCATCGGGGAAGAAAACCCGCTCTTAGAGGGAGCGGAGCACAAGGAAGGAGACGGGGCAGATGGATAACGAGCTTAACAAGGAAACTGCCATGCCCGAGGAGGAAACGGAGAATACCGCTTGCGAAGCACCTGCCGAGGAAGCCTGCGAGCAGGCGACCCCCGAGGAGGAAAAGCCGGGGAAGTCCGAGAAAAAGAAGCTTAAGAAGCTTGAGAGCGAGCTTGCGGAAGCGCAAAAACACCTGGCGGCAGCCGAGGCACAGGCGGCAGAGTCCAACGACAAATATGTCAGACTCTTTGCCGAATACGATAACTACCGCAAGCGTACGCAAAAGGAAAAGGACGGTATATACACCGAGGCATACGCCGATGCACTTGTGCAGATTTTGCCCGTGCTCGACAACCTGGAGCGTGCCGTGCAGTACGGAGAGAACCCGGGCGAGAACGAAAATCTTGCCAAGGGATTGGACCTGACACTCAAGAGCTTTTACGAAACGCTCAAGAAGATGGGTGTGTGCGAGATCGAAGCACTCGGAAAGCCCTTTGATCCCAATCTTCACAATGCCGTGATGCACGTGGAGGATGAGAGCCTTGGGGAAAACGAGGTCGTTGAGGTCTTTATGAAGGGCTATATCAAGGGTGACCGTGTCCTTCGCCATGCTATGGTAAAGGTCGCCAACTGAGCTTGACTGTTACCTCCGCACAGCGGAGACAGCAAATACAAATTACAAAATGAAATTTTATGGGGCATACCCCAAGGAGGAAATGTATTATGGGAAAGATCATCGGTATAGATTTGGGAACAACAAACTCTTGCGTTGCTGTTTTTGAGGGTGGCGAGCCTATCGTTATCCCCAATCCCGAGGGAGCACGCACCACGCCTTCCGTGGTCGCCTTCTCCAAGACGGGCGAGAGAATGGTGGGTCAGGTGGCAAAGCGTCAGGCTATCACCAACCCCGACAGAACGGTTATCAGCATCAAGCGCGAAATGGGTACGGCATATAAGAAGGAGATCGACGGAAAGTCCTACACGCCTCAGGAGATCTCCGCTATGATCCTGCAGAAGCTGAAGGCCGATGCCGAGGCCTATCTCGGAACGAGCGTGTCGCAGGCTGTTATCACCGTTCCTGCCTACTTCTCCGATGCACAGAGACAGGCAACCAAGGATGCAGGTAAGATCGCAGGCCTTGAGGTGCTTCGTATTATTAACGAGCCCACGGCTGCCGCTTTGGCTTACGGTATGGATAAGGAAAGCGACCAGAAGATCATGGTCTTCGACCTTGGCGGCGGTACGTTTGACGTTTCTCTGATGGAGATCTCGGACGGTGTGTTCGAGGTGTTGGCAACGGCAGGTAACAACCGTCTTGGCGGTGACGACTTCGACCAAAGAATTATTGACTGGATGGCAGATCGCTTCAAGGCCGAGAACGGCGTTGATCTGCGCAATGACAAGATGGTGATGCAGAGATTGAAGGAGGCTGCCGAGAAGGCCAAGATCGAGCTTTCGGGTATGGCAAGCACCAGCATCAACCTGCCCTTCATCACCGCAACGGCCGCAGGCCCGCTGCACTTCGATGCTACGCTCACCAGAGCCGAGTTTGAGAAAATGACCGCAGACCTGGTGGAGGCCACCATGGTTCCTACCAAGCAGGTATTGCGTGATGCAGGCATTAGTGCCTCCGACATCAACAAGGTTCTTCTTGTCGGCGGTTCTACCAGAATTCCCGCCGTGCAGGAGGCTGTGAAGAAGTTTATCGGTAAGGAGCCCTTTAAGGGCATCAATCCCGACGAGTGCGTGGCTGCGGGCGCTGCTATTCAGGGCGGTGTGCTTGGCGGCGACGTCAAGGATCTGCTGCTGCTTGACGTAACGCCTCTGTCGCTCGGTATTGAGACGCTCGGCGGTGTGTTCAACAAGATCATTGAGCGCAACACCACCATTCCCGTAAAGAAGAGCCAGGTATATTCCACCGCTGCCGACGGTCAGACCTCAGTAGAGATCCACGTGCTGCAGGGTGAGCGTGAGATGGCGGCTTACAATACCACGCTCGGCCGCTTCAATCTCGACGGTATTCCTGCCGCTCCCCGCGGTGTGCCTCAGATCGAGGTTACCTTCGATATTGACGCCAACGGTATCGTAAACGTCAGCGCCAAGGATCTTGGCACGGGCAAGGAGCAGCACATCACCATCACCTCTTCGACCAACATGTCCAAGGAGGAGATCGATAAGGCTGTGGCGGATGCCGAGAAGTTTGCCGAGGAGGATAAGAAGCAGAAGGACGCTGTGGATACCAAGAACCGTGCAGACTCTCTGATCTTCCAGAGCGAGAAGACGTTGGGCGAGATTGGCGACAAGCTGCCCGAGTCGGATAAGGAAGAGGTCAAGGCGGCACTTGAGAAGCTGAAGGCCACTGTCAGCGGCGGCAGCACCGAGGCGATCAAGGCCGACACCGAGGCATTGGAGAAGGCCTTCTACGCTCTCTCCGAGAAGCTGTATAAGCAGCAGGCGGCCGACGGTGCGCAGGGCTTTGACGGCGGTGCGCAGGGCGGAGCCGATCAGGGAACTGACGGCACGTACTATAACGCCGATTACGAGGATAAGACCGACAACACCTGATGACTTATATAGCGGGAAAGGGACGTATGCGCCCTTTCCCGCATAAGCGTATACTAAACCAAGTGAAAGAATGCCGCAAAAAGCGGCAAGAGGACAGATATGGCAGAAAAACGGGATTATTATGAGGTGCTGGGGGTAGACAAGGGGGCGGATGATGCCGCCATCAAGAAGGCGTACCGCACCCTGGCAAAAAAATATCACCCCGATATGAACCCCGGCGATAAAGAGGCAGAGGCCAAGTTCAAGGAGGCCAACGAGGCGTACGACGTGCTGTCGGACAGCGAGAAGAGAGCCAAGTACGATCAGTTCGGCCACGCCGCCTTTGACCCGACACAGGGTGGAGGCGGAGCCTATGGCGGCGGCTTCGGCGGTTTTGGCGATTTTGGCGATCTCGGTGACATCTTCGGCAGCTTCTTCGGCGGTGGCTTCGGCGGCTCGTCGAGACGGCAGAACGGCCCGATGCGCGGAGAGGACGTCGGAGCGCAGATCACGGTCAGCTTTGAGGAGGCTGTGTTCGGCGTAAAGAAGGATATCTCCTACAACCGTATTCAAAAGTGCCCCGACTGTCAAGGCTCGGGTGCGGCTAAGGGCACGCAGGCAACGACCTGCCACGTGTGCGGCGGATCGGGACAGAAGCGCATCACACAGCGTCTTGGCGGTATGGCCTTCCAGTCCACCACCACGTGTGACGCTTGTCGGGGAACGGGTAAGATCATCAAAAATCCTTGCTCGAATTGCCGTGGCACGGGTTACGTCAAGGTTACCAAGAAGCTGTCGGTCTCGATTCCTGCGGGCATCGACGACGGCGAGCGCATTGCACTGCGCGGGCAGGGCTGCGACGGGCGAAACGGCGGACCTGCGGGAGACCTGATCATTTCGGTCAACGTCAAGCGGCACGAGATCTTTGAGCGTGACGGATATCATATTTACTGTGACGTTCCGATCACGGTGGCAGAGGCCACGCTCGGAGCGGAGATCGACGTTCCCACGCTGGAGGGCACGCAGAAGTTTACTATTCCCGAGGGTACACAGCCCGGAACTCGCTTTACGTTGCGTCAGAAGGGTGTTCCGTATGTGAACAATGCCAACCGCAGGGGTGATCTGATCTTTACCGTACAGATCGAGATTCCCAAGGGCTTGAGTGAGAAGCAAAAGGAACATATGAGAGAGTTCGCCAAGGCATGCGGAGAGAGCAATTACAGCAAGAAGAGCGGATTTTTCAAGAAAAATTCGAGTAAGAAATAAGTTGGACGGAGAAGCGCATGGACAAGGATTACGTTTGTGGAGATTATGGGTCGGAGCAGGAGTGGACACGCCTGCGTGTGACGGTGCCGCTGTGTGAGTTGGATTCGCTTGTAGCGGTGATGAGCATGATCAACAACTATTTGCAGATCGAGGATTACAGCGACATCGACCTGAAGACCTGCTACGGCGACCTGATCGACGAGAGTATTCTCAATGCCGATAAGACCATTGCCTCCGTTTCGGTATACCTGGCAGGGAAGGACGGCGTGCAGGATACGGTGGCGTATCTGCGGGAACGCTTGGCGGCCACGGGGCTGCACGGTACATTGGAGATCAGCGGTGTCAATGAGGAGGATTGGGCGAACTCCTGGAAGGAGTATTATAAGCCCATTCATATCGGTCAACGCATCGTCATCGTGCCTGCCTGGGAAAGATATGAGCAGGCAGAGGGAGAGATCGTGGTGCGCATGGATCCCGGTATGGCCTTTGGAACAGGCTCGCATGAGACCACACGCCTTGTGATCGGTCTGCTGGAATCGTATGTCAAGGGCGGAGAGCGTGTGCTTGACGTGGGGTGCGGCAGCGGCATTCTTGCCATCTGCGCCTCTAAGCTCGGCGCTAAGCTGTGCCGTGCGTACGATATTGACCCCGTTGCCGTGAAGGTGGCACGGGATAACATCATGGAGAGTGGGCAGGGCAATATCACCTGCGATCAGTCCGACCTGCTGCGTGGCGTTGATCTGTCGGATGGCGGCTATGACGTCATCTGTGCCAACATCGTAGCGGATATTATCATTCGCATGACGCCCGACGTGGGAGCGTATCTCAACGAGGGCGGTGTCATTCTCGCCTCGGGCATCATCTCCGAGCGAGCCGATGACGTGGTGGCCTGCTTTGAGGAGCATGGCTTCCGCATGATCGAGCGAGCTGAGGACAACGACTGGTGCGCCTTGGTCGTCGGACGGTGAACACATGCCATTTTCCGACAAAGCATAATAGATAAAAAAGGGGCTGTCTCACATTGTATGTGAGACAGCCTTTTGCATGCAAGCGGACTTGGCGCAAGCAAGACTTAGCTTGTCTTGCTTGAGAGATTTGGCTCGCCTTCCTGCCCGTTTCCTTCTCTTTGGCGGTACGCCGAGGGTGTGACGCCCGTTTTTTGCTTGAAGAAGTCGGAAAAATAGTATTCGTCGGCAAAGCAGAGCTTGTCGGCGATCTCCTTGATGGGGAGAGCTGTGTCACGTAACAGGCGCTTGGCAAGGGCGATCTTTTTGTTCAGCACGTAGGTATAGGGCGGGATGCCGTAGGCCTTTTTGAAGATGCGAATGGTTTGCGACTCGGAGCGGGCAATGTGGTGGCACAGAGCCTCTATGCGGAATTTCTCAGTGACCTGCGTATCCAAAAATTGCTTCATTTGCTCTGCAATGTCTTGGCTCTCACGCTCTCCGCTCTGCGCATGATGCATTTTGAGCAGAATGCCGTTAAGGATACCGATCAGCTCCTCGGTGTGAGACTCATGGCTGTTTTTACCAAGCTCGATGATATGCAACAGCTCGTTCTTAATGTCCAAGCCCACGAAATGAGAGACGTCCGTCACGCCGTAGGCCTCGGCTAAGCGGTCGGCAAGAGGGCCTGAAAAATTGATAAAATACTTTTTCCACGGACGCTTGCGATCGGAGTGGTAGCGATGCTCCTTGCCTGCCTGCAAAAAGTAGGCGTCGCCCTCGGAGGGATAGAAGGTGGTGTTGTCCACGTTGACCACACCCGTGCCCTCCTCGATGTATTCGATGCAATGGATGCGGGAGTACATGCGGTGGATGTGGTAGCCTTTATCGGGGAAGGTGATACCACAGATATCAAAGCGGATCAGACGCTTGTCCTCTGTTCGTTGGTTAAAGTGATAAATTTCCTCTGTCATAGCAGTATTCCTCATGTTTTTAGCTGTTTTATCTATTGTTGTATCTATATTATAGCAGTATAATGTAATTAAATCAATACCTTTTGGGAGGAATTTTTATGAGATACAGACCTGTTGCTGTTCCGCTTGTAACCGTTGACCCCTTCTTCTCCATCTGGTCGTGTGACGATGCCCTTTCGGGCGGTCCCACCGAGCATTGGAGCGGCAATCTTTGCCCCATTTTGGCAGGCGTCTATGTGGACGATGTCTTCCGTGCTATTTCCGCCTTTGATACCTGTGGCAAATCCGTTCGCCGCAGAGTGTATCAAACGGGCCTTGAGATCACGCCCACCGCAACGCACTATACCTTTGAGGATGAGGACGTCAAGGTCAAGCTGACCTTCCGTACCCCCCTGCTTCTCGACCGCCTGGATATTATGACGCGCCCCGTCAGCTACGTGGAATACGAGCTGGAGAGCAAGAGAGGCGCTGAGGTGCGCTTTGTCTTCGGCGTGAGCGGCCGTGCCTGTGTGGATAGCAGAACGCAGTCCGTCAGCTTCAAGAGAACCGATTTCTCGCTGTGCTGCGGTAACGTATGCCAGAGCCCTCTTACGCAGTCGGGCGACTGCGTGATGATCGACTGGGGCTACCTGCACCTGTGCGACAATTCCGCCAAGGTGGGCTATATCAACGAGCGTCAGTCGCTTGAGGTTTTGCCCATCAACAACGTATATAATGCCTTCAAGGATGATCCGTACATGTTCGTGGTTAAGAGTGAGCAGAAGGGCGTACTGACGCTGGCTTACGACGAGATCTATCCCATCGAATATTTCGGCACCCCCCTCAAGGAGTGCTATACCGAGCAGTTTGACAGCTTTGACGCTATGGTCAAGACGGCGATGGCCGAGTATGAGGAGATCAAGCAGCTGTGCGACAAGTTCGACGCTGAGCTGACGGCTCTGACCATGGCTAAGGGCGAGAACTACGAGAAGATCACCACCCTGGCTTACCGTCAGGCGATCGCCGCCCATAAGCTTGTGAAGGACACCGAGGGCAATATCCTCTTCCTCTCCAAGGAGGACGATTCCAACGGCTGTATCGGTACGCTGGACGTGACCTATCCCTCTATTCCGCTCTTCTTGAAGTATAACCCCGAGCTTGTCAATGGTATGCTTCGCCCCATCATCAAGTATGCACAGTCGGATGCTTGGGAATATGACTTTACCCCCCATGACGTGGGACAGTATCCGTTGGCTAACGGACAGGTGTACGGCTTGCGCTCCGTGGATCTGCGCGGCCGATCGGGCTATCGCTACGCAGGCGGAAGCACACTCAAGTATGAAAAGCAGATGCCCGTTGAGGAAGCAGGCAACATGCTGCTGTGCCTGGCTGCTCTGAAGAAGTATAACAACGGCGATCAGTCGCTGTTCGATGCCAACCGTGAGCTGATGAAGCAGTGGGCTGACTATCTGGTCAAGTACGGCTACGATCCCGAAAATCAGCTTTGCACCGATGACTTTGCAGGCCATCTGGCTCGCAACTGCAACCTCAGCCTCAAGGCCATTCTCGGCATTGCCGCTTATGCCGACCTGTCGGGCGACGCTTCCTATATGGCTATCGCCAAGGAGTACGCCAAGAATTGGGAGGTTGATGCCAAGGCCGACCACGAGGGCACTCGCCTGACCTTTGACGGCGCTGACGGTTGGAGCCTGAAGTATAACATGGTGTGGGATAACCTGCTCGGCTACGGTATCTTCTCGGATGCGGTTAAGAAGAATGAGATCAAGGTCTATTCCGCCAAGCTCAACCGCTACGGCGTTCCGCTTGACAGCCGCTCTGATTATACCAAGATCGACTGGCTGATGTGGTCCACCCGCATCTATGACGATGAGGCATATTTTGAGAAGGTGTGCGAGAGCATCATGAACATGATCAACGAAACACCCGACCGTGTGCCGCTGACCGACTGGTACTTTACCAGCACCGCTGCCTTCCGTGCCTTCCGTAACAGAAGCGTTGTCGGTGGATTGTTTATCAATTTGATATAATCTCCAAGGGGCTGTTTTGCCAAGCATGCAAGACAGCCCCTATTTTTTGTTTAATTTGCATTATTTGTCAGACAAATAGTGAATAAAGGTTGACAAAATACCGATATTGTGATACAATGAAATTTATAGAATATATAGTATAAGGAAGATTATACCCTGTTGCCCCCCGAGCTGAGGCTCGTTCTCAAAAAGGGACATATGGGATGACGATATTGATTTTGTGAAGGAGATCCCGCATGAGCTTCGAAAGGTTTGAAAAAAAAATCTGGCTGGCAACGCCAACCATGCACGGCGAAGAAATGCAATACGTGCGGCAGGCGTACGAAACCAATTGGATGAGCACGGTTGGTGAAAACATCAACGAGGTGGAGCGCATCGCTGCGAAAAAGGCCGAGATGCCCTATGCTGTGGGTTTGTCCTGCTGTACGGCGGCTCTTCATCTTGCCGTTAAGCATGCGGGAGAAGTGCTGTACGGTAAGCCCGCCATCAGCCACGGAGCACTGGAGGGACGACGTGTGTTCTGCTCCGATATGACCTTCGATGCCACCTTGAATCCCGTGGTGTACGAGGGCGGTATCCCCGTGTTTATCGATACCGAGACAAGCTCTTGGAATATGGACCCCGTTGCCCTTGAAAAGGCGTTTGAGATGTATCCCGACGTCAAGCTTGTCGTCTCTGCCGAGCTGTACGGCTTTCCGGGGCGCATGGACGTGATCAAACAGATCTGTGAGCAGCACGGTGCGCTTCTCATTGAGGACGCAGCTGAGGCCATGGGTGCTACGATTGGCGGTAGGCAGTGCGGCTCGTTCGGTGATTACGCCGCCGTCAGCTATAACGGCAATAAGATCATTACGGGCTCTTCGGGCGGCTGTCTGCTCACCCGTGATATCGAGGTGGCAAACAAGGCACGCAAGTGGTCTACGCAGGCTAGAGAGAATGCACCGTGGTATCAGCATGAGGAGGTCGGCTATAACTACCGCATGAGCAATGTGATCGCAGGCGTCGTGCGTGGGCAGTATCCGTATCTTGAGGAGCATATCGCAAGGAAAAGGGCAGTGTATGAGAGATATCAGGCAGGCTTTGCCGATCTGCCCGTTCAAATGAATCCCATCGTTGAGGATACCGAGCCGAACTATTGGCTCTCTGCCATGATCATTGATGCCGACTGTATGTGCCGTCAGGTTCGGGATGATTCCCGCGCCCTGTATGTCAAGGAGACGGGCAAGACCTGCCCGACCGAGATTTTGGAGACACTGGCCAAATATAATGCCGAGGGCAGACCCATCTGGAAGCCCATGCACATGCAGCCTATGTACCGCATGCATGACTTTGTGACACGGGAGGGAAGTGGACGCTGCCGTACCAATGCCTATATCGAGGGCGGCTGTGCCGACGTCGGTGCCGATATCTTTGAGAGAGGCCTTTGCTTGCCCAGTGACATTAAGATGACCGCCGAGGAGCAGGATAGGGTCATCGCCATCGTCAGAAGTTGCTTTGAGTAAACCATAATAGGAGTACCTATGTACGCAAGATTTTTTAAGAGAGTATTGGATTTTCTGCTGTCGCTGATGGCCCTGCTTGTGCTGTCCCCCGTTTTGTTGATCTTGGCCATTGTCGGTGCGTTTGCCATGCGAGGCAATCCGTTCTTTACGCAGCTTCGCCCGGGAAAAATCAGCAAAAAAACGGGAGAAGAGAGGATTTTCAGGCTTGTTAAGTTCCGAACGATGAGCAACAAAAAAGACGAAAACGGCAACCTTCTGCCGGACGAGCTAAGACTCAATACATACGGCAAAATCCTTCGCAGTACCTCCTTGGATGAGCTTCCCGAGCTGTGGAATATCCTCAAGGGAGATATGTCCATCGTCGGCCCGAGGCCGCTGCTCGTCAAATATTTGCCACTGTACAGTGAAGAGCAGAGACGACGCCACGAGGTGCGCCCGGGACTGACGGGCTTTGCACAGGTGCACGGAAGAAATGCCGTTTCCTGGGAAGAGAAATTCAGCATGGACGTCCAATATGTTGATCATATTACCTTTTTGGGAGATTTGAAGATTATTTTTGGAACTGTTGGTGCTGTGTTTAAGCGAGACGGTATTACCTCACAAACCAGCGCAACGATGGAAGAATTTATGGGTGATGAAACTCGTTCTTCATCAAAAGAGACCATACAATAAGACGGAGACTTGTGAAACTATGAAGATCGTATTGACCAGCGTAGGACGCCGTGTGGAATTGGTACAGGCATTTCGCAATGCCGCAGAGGAATTACATATAGAGTTAACGCTTATTGGAGCGGATATTACCGAGACAGCACCTGCTTTGGTGTTTTGCGATGAGAAGAGGATCGTTCCGAGAATACGAGACGAGGCATATCTTCCTACGCTATTGGACATGTGCCGTGAGGAGAATGTCGATTGCTTGATTCCCACGATTGATACCGACTTGTTATTGCTTGCCCAACATAAGAGCCAATTTGAAAGCTTGGGTACGAAAGTGCTGGTTGCTTCGGCAAAGAAGGTTCAGTTGTGCAGAGATAAAAATTTGACATCGGATTATTTTATGTCGCTTGGCTTACGTGCACCAAAATCATATCACACCGTGGATACCTATGAAGGTGGTTTCCCTGCCTTCATTAAGCCTAAGGATGGAAGCTCAAGCGTGAATGCATTTAAGGCGAACACCGAAGAAGAGTTGCGTAGCTTGGCAGATCGAATAGAGGATTATGTGATCCAACCGTTTGTAGATGGCAAGGAATATACGGTGGATGTATTTTGTCGGTATGACGGAGAGCCTGTATTTATCACACCTCGTGAGAGAATGGCAGTGCGAGCAGGCGAGGTATTGAAGACTAAGATCGTTCAAGATAAGACGATTATTGAGGAAATCAAAGCCTTGGTGTCAGATTTCAAGCCGAGCGGAGCGATCACGGTGCAATTGATCCGTGATGAGAAAACGGGTATAGATTATTATATTGAGATAAATCCGCGGTTTGGTGGAGGCTCCCCTCTTTCTATGAAAGCAGGAGCAGACAGCTCCAAGGCGATTTTGCAAATGTTGGCAGGGGAGTCATTGCCGTATGTTCCTTATGCCGCCAGAGATGGAGAAATTTACAGTCGGTACGACCAAAGCATATGTGTGAAAAAGGGGCTGGAGAAGTGAGGAAGCTGACGGCACTTTTGGAGCTTGAACAGTATGTAAACGGACTTCGTGCTATTATATTTGATTTGGACGATACGCTCTATTCCGAAAAGGACTATGTTCGCAGTGGCTATCGACAAATTGCGCAGGCATTCCCACAGATACCGGATGCGGAGAACGTGCTGTGGCAAGCTTTTTTGGATGGGAAGCAGGCTATTGACACATTTCTCACGTCCAAACATGTGTATTCGGACGAGCTAAAGCAAAAATGTTTGTCCATATATCGCAATCAGATACCCGATATTCAATTGTACCCCGATGTGAGGGACATGCTTGTGCGTTTGAAAAAGCAGGGATATGCCTTGGGAATGATAACTGACGGACGTCCGACAGGGCAACGAGCCAAGATACGTGCATTGGAGTTAGAGTCGTTAGTTGATGAGATCATCATTACGGATGAATTGGGCGGTGAGTCCTTTAGAAAGCCGTGTCCTCTTGCCTTTGAACAGATGCGGGAGCGCTTGTTGCCATTGTGCGGAGGCTCTTTAGCATGGTCGGATATGTGTTACGTGGGAGACAATATTCGAAAGGATTTTGTTGCTCCTGCAAAATTAGGCATGAAATGCTTTCACTTTGTGAATGGCGATGGCTTATATTGTTGACGATCAGAAAGGAAAAACGCAGATGGAACAGAACAGGTATGAGACGGCAGAGATACACGCTGAGCTGTTGAATATGATGAAACGAATCCATGCCTTTTGTGAAGAAAAAGACATTCGATATAGCTTGTGTGGAGGTTCTTTGTTGGGGGCCATTCGCCATAATGGATTTATTCCTTGGGATGACGACATTGACATTTGGCTGGACAGAGAAAACTACGAGAAGCTTTTGAAAGAGATTGACGATTTGGATGGATTTTCGATCCATCGTGAACTTTGAATCATGCGTCTACAAAGTGCAGACGTATCGGCACAGGAAGGACAATACATCCCAACGGTTGATCTGTTCGTGATGGATCACGCACCAAAAAATTCCCTTGGAAGCAAATGTAAGGTTTTGACCATCAAGATACTGCAGGGAATGATGAAAAAGAACGTTAAGTACCGTGGTCAATCGTTTTTCCATAGGGTATTGCTGTTTGTGACCCACGTGATCGGCTTACTATTCACCGATAGCTTTAAATGGAAGATGTATCAAAAGGTCTCGATGATAGGAAATAAAAAAGAGACGGAGCTTGTGGGGTGTTACAATGACATTTACAGATGCCTGGACATGACATATCCCAAAGATACCATGGAGAAGCTGGAGCTTCACCAATTTGAGGATACCGAGTTTTATATTACGTCTTTATGGGATACTGTTTTGACAACGACGTATGGCGATTATATGATGCCGCCTAAAGAGCAGGACCGAGTTCCTGAGCATTTGAAGCAAGAACAGTAAAAACGGAAACGTACGTGCAGGGAGATGATTTTTTGAAAGTATTATATGTAACGACGATTGGCACAACCATGAGCTTTTTTGCTCCGTTTATTAAGGAGTTGCTTGCGGATGGACACGTCGTTGATATAGCAACCAATGACCGAGTGTCTGCTGTTCCACCTTGTTATGCAGAGTGGGGGTGTCGTATCTTTTCTTTACCGTGCACACGCTCTCCCGTTACTATGGCTACCCTGAAGACGGTGAAAGACATTCGGCGGATAGTTGCAAACGAGACATATGATATTGTGCACTGCCATACACCTGTGGCAGCCATGTGTACCCGTCTGGCTTGCCGTAAAGCTCGTAAAGAGGGGACACAGGTTTTTTATACGGCTCACGGCTTCCATTTTTACAAAGGCGCACCTTTGAAGAATTGGTTGGTTTACTATCCGATTGAAAAGATTTGTTCTTATATGACCGACGTTTTGATTACGATCAATCATGAGGATTTTGATTTGGCTAATAGAAAAATGAAGGCCAAAAGAATTGAGTATGTGCCGGGGGTGGGCGTAGATCTTTCGCAATTTATGGACAATAAGGCTGACAAGTCAGCGAAAAGACGTGAGATTGGCGTTCCCGATGACGCATTTCTGCTATTGTCTGTTGGAGAATTGAATGAAAATAAGAACCATCGGGTTATTATTCAAGCGTTGGCTGAATTACATAATCCTAATGTTCACTATGCCATAGCCGGGGTGGGGAACCAAAAGGAGCCATTACTGGCTTTGGCAAACGAGCTGGGCGTTTCCGAGCAAATACACCTGCTCGGGTATCGAAAGGATATATCCGAGCTCAATCATGCATCTGATGTGTTCTGTTTCCCCTCTCAACGAGAGGGACTTGGCCTTGCCGCCATTGAGGCCATGGCATGTGGGTTGCCCGTAGTAGCCGCCAAAAACAGGGGAACAGTGGAATTCGTGATGCGTGACGAAAATGGCTTTTTGTGTGACTTTCGGGATGCAGAGGGCTTTGCCAAAGCGATATCAAGGATCATTGCGGATTCGGATTTGCGAGCTAGCCTTTCTCTGTGTGCCGTGAATACTGTTGGGAAGTATCATGTTGAGAATATCATTGCCATTATGAAAGGAATATACGGAGTATGATCAATCCCAAAATATCAATCGTCATTCCTGCCTACAATGCGGCAAACTACTTGTCAGAGGCTATTGATTCCGCTTTGGCGCAAACGTATCCGAACGTGGAGATCATTGTTGTGAATGACGGATCTCGGGATGACGGCGAGACCGAAAAAATTGCGCTATCTTACGGGGATCAAATCCGCTATTTTCACAAGGAGAACGGTGGCTCCTCCTCTGCCTTGAACGTGGGGATTGCCAATATGACGGGGGAATGGTTTTCGTGGCTCAGCCACGATGATTTATATACGCCCGAAAAGCTTGAAAAGCAAGTGGCATACATGAATTCGTTGGACATTGACGAGGCGGAGCTGTCAAAGCACGTGTTTTTTTCGGCATCCGAGTTGATTGACGCTAACGGAAAGGTGATTCGATCCTGTCATATCCAAAATGAGAAAAGGCGTTCCGATACCGTTGCATCCTTTCCCCACAATGGGTATCTGATCGCAGAGCCGACCGTATATACGTTTCACGGCTGCTC